>JAQGHJ010000140.1 GCA_028288905.1 Phycisphaerales bacterium
GCCGGAGCGGGCCGAACGCGGTGAGCGAGCCGAGCGCGCGGAGCGGGTCGAGCGGCCCGAGCGCGTCGACCGTTCGGAGAGAGAAGATCGCCCGCAGGCCGACGGCGACACCGCGGGCCGGGACGGCGGGTACGACCGAGATGATCGCGACGCCCGCGCCGAGCCGGCGACCGACCGTGGGGACCGCGTCGATCGGGCCGAGCGCGTCGAGAGGGCGGAGCGGGTCGAGCGGACGGACCGCGGCGACCGACAGGACCGGCCCACTGAGCCGCGCCAGGAGCGGCAGCCGCAGGAACGCCAAGAGCGGCAGCCGCAGCAGGACCGCCAACCGCAAGATCGCCAGCCTCAGGAGCGCCAGCCGCAGGAGCGCGGTGGGTACCGCCAGGGCGGCGGGGGCGGCAGTGGGCGGCCGCAACAGCAGCCGCAGCGGAACGACCGCCAGGGCGGCGGCGGCAACGATCGCTACAACCGCCAGGGCGGCGGCGGCGGCCAACAGCGGTACGACAACCGGAACAACAACAGCAACGACCGCCGGGACGACAACCGCGGCCCGCGGGACGACCGCCGCGACGAGGCCCGACCGCCGCGGGAGGATCGCCGGGACGAGGGGGCGTCCGACGACGTGTCGAGTATCGACGCCGAGACGAACGCGAAGTACGAGCAGGTCAAGGGCGGCAAGCTCTTCATCAAAGACCTGCAGGTGATGGACATCCTCGCCCTGCACGAGATCGCCCGCGAGGAGGGGATCCAGGACTACGTCGGGCTGAAGAAGCAGGACCTGATCTTCCAGATCCTCCGGAGCCGGGTCCGCCAGAACGGGCTGATGTACGGCGAGGGCGTCCTCGAGATCCTTCCGGACGGGTTCGGGTTCCTCCGCAGCCCCGAGTTCAACTACCTGCCGGGCCCGGACGACATCTACATCTCGCCGAGCCAGATCCGCCGGTTCGGCCTGCGGAACGGGCACGTCGTGCAGGGGCAGATCCGGCCGCCGAAGGAGAGCGAGCGGTACTTCGCGCTGCTGCGCGTGGAGGCGATCAACGGCGAGGACCCGGACAAGATCACCGAGACCGGGAACTTCGAGGACCTGACCCCGCTGCACCCGCAGAAGCGGATCGTTCTGGAGGCGGACCAGAAGGACATGAACATGCGGATCGTCGACCTGGTTACCCCGGTCGGCATGGGCCAGCGCATGTTGATCGTTGCCCCGCCCCGTACGGGCAAGACGGTTCTGCTGCAGAAGATCGCCAACAGCATCAGCACGAACCACCCCGAGGCCATCCTGATCATCCTGCTGATCGACGAGCGGCCGGAGGAGGTGACGGACATGGAGCGGAACACGAAGGCGGAGGTCATCTCCTCAACCTTCGACGAGCCGAGCAGCCGGCACGTGCAGGTGGCCGAGATGGTGATCGAGAAGGCCAAGCGGTACGTCGAGTTCGGGAAGGACGTGATCGTCCTGCTCGACTCGATCACCCGGCTCGCCCGGGCGTATAACAGCGAGATCACGCACAGCGGCAAGATCCTGTCCGGCGGCTTGGACGCCAACGCGCTGCAGAAGCCGAAGAAGTTCTTCGGGGCCGCCCGGAACATCGAGGAGGGCGGCAGCCTGACGATCCTCGCGACCGCGCTGGTCGACACGAACTCGAAGATGGACGAGGTGATCTTCGAGGAGTTCAAGGGCACCGGCAACGCCGAGCTGCACTTGGACCGCCGGCTGGTGGACCGCCGCACGTACCCGGCGATCGACATCAACCGCTCCGGCACCCGGCGGGAGGAACTGCTGCTCGACAAGAAGGAGCTGGAGCTGGTCTACCGCCTGCGGCGGGTGCTCAGCGACATGAACCCGGTCGAGGCGGTCGAGCTGCTCAAGGGCCGGCTCGAGAAGGTGCCGAGCAACGCGCAGTTCCTCATGTCGATGAACTTAGACTAGGGCGTCGAGTCCAATTCGGCCAACGGCAGGCCCCCGGCACCATTGCCGGGGGCCTGCCCCGTTTTGCACACGCTCGGCCTGCCTTATTGACCGTGCCGGGTCGGTGGGACAAGCAGTCGTCCGGCTGGAGTCGGAAGGCGTGCCGCTCGCACATCGCGGTTACACTCTCCACGTGTCCGCGGCCGTCCCTCTCGTCCTGCTATCCGGCCTTGGCGCGGACGAGCGGATGTTCGCCAAGCTCCGGCCGCTTCTTCCCGACTTGGTCGTGCCCGACTGGATCCCGCCGCGGCCCGGCGAGTCGCTGGAGAGTTATGCCCGACGGATGGCCGACCGCGTCGGCCGCGACCGACCGTGCGTGATTGGCGGGGCGTCGTTCGGGGGGTTCCTGGCGCTGGAGATGCTCCCGCACCTGACCGGGGCACGGGCGTGTGTACTGGTGGGCGCGGTTCGGTCGCCGGCCGAGTTCCCCCTATGGGTGCGCCTGCTGCGGCCGGCCCGACCGCTGTGTCGGATCCTGCCGTTCCAGTTGTTCTGGTGGGCGTCCGGTCTGCTCGCGGCGACCGTAGGAGGACTGTTGCCGCGGTCGATGCGGGAGTTCTTGTGGCTCGGGTCCAGCCTCGACCCGGCGTTCTTCCGGTGGGCGGCCGACGCGACGCTGAGGTGGGGCGACAACGGCCCGCCGCCGGTGCCGGGCGTGCCGGTGTACCACGTCCACGGGGCGCGGGACCGGGTGCTGCCGGCGAAGCTCACCCGGCCTACCGAACTCGTTGCCGCCGGCGGACACGTCATCGCGCTGTCGCACCCGGCAGAGGTGGCCGACTTCGTCCGCCGGCACCTCGCCGGTGACGGCGGCGGGGCGGTGCCCGGGCCGCTCGTGCCCCGGTTGCCGAGCGCGTAAAATGCAAAGGCGCGACGGGCGTCCGGCGAGCGTGCCGGCCGCAAAACTTGGCCGCTGAAGCGGTCGGGCCGCCCGGGCACCTTCTTCCGTCGCGTACCGCTTCCGGAGGAGTCTTTCGATGGCCGACCACACGCCCCGTTTCCTCGCGATCGCCAGCGACGCCAGGACCCGCATCCGCGAGACCAACGTGGCCGAGGTGCGGGAACGGCTCGCCCGCGGCGACAAGTTCCTCCTGCTGGACGTCCGCGAGGACCACGAGTG
>JAQGHJ010000230.1 GCA_028288905.1 Phycisphaerales bacterium
TTCGGCGGCCGGCGCTGGCGGAACGGCAGCGAGCAACTCGTAATCCTCGCCGTCGTGCAGGGCGTGGTCGAGGGCAGGCCGACCGTCCCGAGCGGACAGTTCGACCGCGTCGGCGTGGACCGGTACGGCGGCGGCGGCGATGACCGCCCCGAGTTCCGTCGCCGACCGGAGATCCGTCACCGCGCGAGGCTCGCCCCCGCCGCCAAGCGCCCGGCGGCACAGGTGCCGGACGTCGCGGGACAGCCCGTCGGACAAATCGAGCATGGCGGACGCCGCCCCGGCCGCGGCGAGCGCCCGGCCGGCGGCGATTCGCGGGGCGAACGTCAGGTGCCGCCCGAGGATGCTCCCGCCGAGCGGGCCGCTCACCCACAGCCCGTCGCCGGCCGCCGCCCCGTCCCGGGTGACCGGGCGGACGTCGCCGGCCCGCCCGAGGATAGTCACCGTCACCGCCAGCCGCCCGGCCCACGACCCGGTGTCCCCGCCGACCACCGGGCAACCGAACGCGTCGCCGGCCTCGGCCAGCCCGAGGTACAGCTCGCGGGCGTACGCTTCGCCCGCCCCCCGGGGCAGGGCGAACGTGGTGACGGCCGCCGCCGGCAGGCAGCCCATCGCGGCGCAGTCGGACAGGTTCCGGTTCATCGCCTTGCGGCCGACCGCCCGCGGGCCGTGGACGGCCGAGTCGAAGTGGACGCCGTCGAGCACCTGGTCGACCCCGACGAGCAGCAGGTCGCCGCCATCGACGTTGCCGAAGGCGTTGCGGACGTCGCTGCCGACGACCTTGCCCGGCCAGGCGAGCACCGCCAAGTCGTCGCCGGCCGGCACGGGCACGAGGGGGGTCCGCGGCTGGCGGGCGCGGACCCAGTCGATGAAGTCGAACTCGCCTGGCATGGGCATCCGGGATGATAGCGGCGGGCGGGGTCGCCGGTCGCCGGTTGTCGGTCCGGGGCCGGCTGCCGGGTGCCGGGGCGTTGGCGGCGGGTATCGCACGATGATGGCCGGCGGTGAACGGCGGTCTTACGCTGGAAGTCGGCCGTCGCCGGGCCCGCTGTGCCCGCGAGTCCGCCCCCACGGATGTCATCCTGAGCGGAGCGAAGGACCTCTCGCCCACCTCGCGACCGGCTCAGCAGTAGAAGGGGAGTGGATTGTGAATGAGCGGCCGGATCGGGCGATGAACACCGGCGGCGGGCCACCTGTTCACAATCCACCGCCCTCGTACCGCTGATCATGTCGCGCGGTGGGCGAGAGGTCCTTCGCTCCGCTCAGTATGACATCCGTAGGCACGTTGTGCCATAAATCCTTTACTTCCTCACCCCTTCCCCCCGATTCTCACCCCGCCCAGCCCCGCCCAGCCCCGCCCCGCCCAGCCCCGCCCTTCACAACGCCACCACCTCCGCCCCGATCCCCCGCCCGCGGAGGTCGCGGGTGATCTCGGCGGTGTAGATCGGGTTCATGACGATCACCACGTCCGGCGGGGCATCCGTCAGATCGGCCGGGCCGACGATCTCGCAGCCGCTCGTCGGCAGGTAGCTGCCCAGCTTGTGCGGGTTGATGTCGACGACGACCGGCACCCGGTCGTGCCCGAGGCCCAGGGCCGTCAGGAACCCGACCGCCTTGGAGCTCGCGCCCCACAACGTCACCCGCCGGCCGGCCGACAAGGTGCCCTCGACCATGCCCCGCCATCGGTCGATCTGAGCTTGGCAAAGGGCCGGGAACCGGGCCACAGCGGCGGCCACCTCCGCCAACCCCGGTGCCGGCCCGCCCGCTTTCGCAACGCCCGCCGTTCCCGGCGCTTCCACTCCAGCCCCCGCCGGCTTCGCCTCCAGGATCAGGTACTGCCCGTCGAACTCGGCCGACTCGGCCAACACCTCGAACCCGCACCGCTCGAACAGCCCGCGGAGCGAGCCGGCCGTAAAGTACGAGCAGTGCTCGTAGTACAGGTCCCAGAACGCGCCCTCCCGCAGCACCCGCAGCGTGTCCGGCACCTCGAACCCGACCCGCACGTGATCGCGGTCCCCGATCGCCGCCCGCAGCGTTTGCACGAACGCGGCCACGTCCGGCACGTGCTCCAGCGTGTGTCGGCAGCAGGCGAAGTCCATCGCCCGCCCCGCCGCCGCGAGCCGGGCCGCCGCGGCCGCGTCGAACCGGGCGGGCACCCACTCGACGTCCAAGCCTTCCGTCGGCGGCAGCCGGGCGGGGTCGAGCGTCGGGTCGAACCCGACGCCACGGCACTTGCCGACTGCGCACAGCAGCGCCAGGAACTCCCCCTTCCCGCACCCGATCTCGACGGCCGTCTTGCCAGCCAATTCGTACCGGTCGGCCCAGCGTTGAGCCAAGCTCTTGGCGAACGCGTTGAACGTCCCGCTGAACCCCTGGCTCGCCTCGTACTGGGCCGACAACTCCTGCGACGCCGGGTCGAACGCGGCGTTGGCGACGAACCCGCACGCCCGGCAGAACCCGAGCCGCAGATCGCCGGCCGGCATCGCCAGCGCCTCGGCCCGCGTCGTCAGCAGCAGGTTGCTCTGGAGCGGGACGCCGTCCTGGGCGAAGAATCCATCGAGCCCCGCCGACCCGCAGGCGGGACATGGCACGTCGATCCGGGCGGCGGCGGGCGAGGGGGAGGGCATCGCGAAGAACCTTACCCGGCGTTCTGCCGGACCGGAACGACCGTGGGACAGGCCGCCGCGGTCCCCGGCCCACCGTCGCGTACACTGTGGCACCATGCCCCGCCGCCCGTTGCTCGCCCGCCCCGTCGCCGTCCTGACGGCCGCCCTAGTAGCGGCCGCCGCCGGCTGCGCGGGGCGAACGGGTCCCGCCGGCGGCGACGGGGTCGACTCGACGCGGGCGGCCGACCTGCGGCTGGAGCAACTTGGGCCGCCGCCGGTCCTGCCCGCCCCGGCCACCCGGCCGGCCGCGGACGGCGACGAGGCCAACTCCGACCCGCCGCTGGAGGCAATCGAACTCTTCGCCCGGGCCCGGGCCGCGGGGCTGGACGGGAGGCGGTTCCTCGCCGTCGCCCTGCTGGAGCAGGCCGTCGCCCTCGACCCGTACAGCTACGAGGTGAACTACGAGCTCGGGCGGGCGAGCCGGGACGGCGTCGGGTACGACCCGCGGGCGGCCGCCGCGTTCGAGCGGGCCGCCGCCTTGGACCCGGCCCGGCTCGACGCCCAGCTCGACCTCGGCCGCCAGCACCTGGCCCGCGGGGACCCGGCGTCCGCCCTGGTTCGGTTCCGGCTGGCGACACTCACGACCGAGTACGCCGACGGCGACGTCCGGGCGGCCGAGGCGGACTTCCTGTTCGCCCACTCCCTGGCGGAACTCGGGTTCGACCGGGCCGCCCTCGACCGGTACGAGCTGCTGGCGGCCCGGCTCGGGCACGGCGACATCGACCGCTCGGCGGAGATCGGCGACCTGCTGACGGCCCGGGTGCTCGTCCGAATCGGGGACCTGTACCTGAAGCGGGGCCGGCGGGCGGACGCCCTGGCCGCCTACGCCAAGGCCGACGCGGC
>JAQGHJ010000265.1 GCA_028288905.1 Phycisphaerales bacterium
GTTAAAGAAGGTGCGCGCGGTGAAGTACAGAGGGGAACGGAAAATTCTCAGCGACCCGCTCCTCCAGGAGGCGATCCGGCGCCGGATGGCGATCGTCAAGATCCACAGCCACCCCGGCGGCTACGACCGGTTCTCCGACAGGGACGACGCGTCGGACAACAGCTTCTTCCGGGCGGTCACGGACCTGCTGGAAGACGGCATGCCGCACGCCAGCGCGGTGATGCTGCCCGAGGCGGACGGGTTCCGGGTCTTCGCCCGGATCATGGGCGGCGACGGCGTCATCGGCCAAACTGACCTCGTCACCGTGGCCGGCGACGACCTGCTGATGTGGCACTCGACCATGGCCGGGATGCCCGAGTTCGTCCGGCGGCACGCGCAGGCCTTCGGCGCGGGCACAGTGTCGCGGCTGCGACAGATGCGGGTGGCTGTGGTCGGCTGCTCCGGGACGGGCAGCCCGCTGATCTCCCAACTCGTCCGGCTCGGCGTCGGCAAGCTGCTGCTGATCGACATGGACCGCGTTGAGTGGAAGAACCTCAACCGGATCTACATGACGCACGCGTCGGACGCGAACCTGGCCAGGCTGAAGGTCGACGTGCTCGCCGAGGAGATCGGCCGCGTCGGGCTCGGCACGGAGGTCGCGTGCATGGCCAGGGACGTCGCGACCCCGGAGGTGGTGCGTGCGGTCCCGGGGTGCGACGTGCTGTTCGGGTGCGTCGATAGCATGTCCGCCCGCGACGTGCTGAATCGGCTCGCGACCTACTACAACCTCGCCTATTTCGACCTCGGCGTGCAGCTCCAGGCCGCGCCGGGCGGCGGGGTCGATCAGGTCACGGCGGCGGTCCACTACCTCCAGCCCGGGCTGTCCAGCTTGAAGTCCCGCAGCGTCTACGACAGCGAGGACGTTCGGGCGGAGCTGCTCAAGCGCGACGACCCGGCCGAGTACCGCCGCCGCCGCAAGGAGGGCTACATCCGCGGCGTGCAGGAAGACCGCCCGGCGGTGATCAGCGTCAACACGCTGGCCGCGGCGCTGGCGGTGAACGAGCTGCTCGCCCGCATCCACCCGTTCCGCAACGACCCGAACGGGCGATTTGCGCTCCAGCAGTTCGCCCTGCACGAGGGGTTCAACTTCATCAAAGCCGAGCGTGACCTCCCGCGTTGCCCGGTGCTGGCCAAGGAGGTGGGCCGGGGCGACGTCACGCCGCTGCTCAACCGCCCCGATCTGGCGGAAGGCCCGGTGGCCGCGTGAAGGCTTGGATTGTAACGCCGTTCGCCTGGTTGTGGGCGTGGGTCAGGTCGTGGTTCATCCGGCGCCCGCGGCCGCTCAAGACCTTCTACTTGGAAGAGCTGCCGGACAAGTTGGACTCGAAGGCGGTATACGTCTTGGGCGAGGGGGCGAACCACTGGTTCGTCTCCTTCCTATGCCCGTGCGGGTGCGGCGTACCTCTGCAAATGACGCTGTTGCCGGAGGACAGGCCACACTGGCGGCTGACTGAGCACCCGGAGGACCGGACGGTCTCACTCGCCCCGTCTGTCTGGCGGCACGCGGGCTGCCACAGCCATTTCTTTCTGCGCCGCGGACAGATCGATTGGGCATAGTACTACAGCTGCGCATCGGGATTTATGATCCCTGGTGGATGGCTGGGGAGCCGACGCATGGGCATGGGCTCGGCGACGGTCGAGGGCGGGGGCATGGACTTCGACGGGCTGATGGGCCGGGTCGGCCCGTGCTTCGCCCGCCGGGACCGGCGGGCCCGGGCTGGCGGGTACGTCCGCGGCCTGCTCGGACGGGTCGACCGTAATAACGGGTGGCAATTGGCCGGGTACTTGGGCGACGCGGCGCCGTACAGCGTCCAGCGGCTGCTCGGGCGGGCCCGTTGGGACGCCGACGCGGTCCGGGACGAGGTCCGGCGGTACGCGGCCGACCACCTGCTGGCCCCGGGCGAGGGCGGCGTACTGGTCGCCGACAACACCGGGTTCCGCAAGAAGGGCGGCAAGTTCGTCGGCGTCCGGCGGCAGTGCTCTGGCACCGCGGGGCGGGTCGAGAACTGCTAGGTCGGCGTTTTCCTGGCCCTGGCCGGTTCCCGGGCCGGGCGCTGGTCGATCGCGAGTTGTACCTGCCCGACGGGTGGTGCGGGGACCCGGCCCGACGGGCGTCCGCGGGCGTCCCGGACGGGGTGGCGTTCGCGACAAAGCCAGCGCTGGCCCTGCGGATGCTCGACCGGGCGTTCGCCGCCGGGCCCTGGCCGGCGTGGGTGCTGGCCGACGAGGTGTACGGGAACGACTCGAAGTTCCGCCGCCACCTGGAGGGGCTGGGGCAGCCGTTCGTCGCGGCCGTCGGGTGCCACCAGCGGCTGTGGGTCGGGCTAGAGCAGCGGCGGGTCGACGCCGTCGCCGCGGGGCCGCCGCCGCCGCCGTCCGCGGCCGCGGGCGGGTAGGCGACGACGTGCTCGCCGTCGTCCGACAGCCGGACGACCGGCAGGGCACGGGGTTCGGGGGACGGGGCGGGCGGGGAACCGGGGGCAAAGTCGCTCTCGACGGAGTGGCTAGGGGTCATGAGGGTGCCTTTCGGGCAATGCGCGTGCGGCGGCCAGCCCGGGACCCGCCCCGCGCGGGGCGTCGGTCAGGGACGGCGTGCGGCCGACGCGCCCAGGGGGTTGAGAGGGGGACGGCGGCGGGTCGGCCGCCGTCGGGGTTGAACGTGAGGTCCGTCGGGGGGTGACGGACGCGGGAAGTCGGACGGGTCAGTCCTCGTCCGGGAGCAGGATGGTGAGCACCGGCTCGCGGGCGTCGCCCGGGCCGATGACGGCGGTCAGTAGGAAGGCCGACGCGACGGTCGGCGGGAACGGGAGCACTGCCTCAAATGCCAGCCGATCGGCCGGCGGGCCGGCCGCGGCGTAGCGCCGTACGGCCGAGGCCAAGGTATCGAGCAGCGCGCGGGCCCGGCACCGACTGCCGGGCTCGGCCGCGCCGAG
>JAQGHJ010000390.1 GCA_028288905.1 Phycisphaerales bacterium
GCCAGCGGGTTCTTCGGGCTCGTCAGCCACTCGGCCAGCTCCAGCCGCCCGCTCTGCTGCGGGTTGACCGTCGGCTGCCCGTCGTACGCCACGAGGCTGAGGAACCCGCGGGGGATGACCGGCCCGAGCTTCTCGGCCTCGCCGCGGAGGCGGGCCTCGGTGTCACCGACGACCTTGGCATCGCGGACGCCGAGGGCGACCGGGCCCGTGACGGCCGGGTCGGACACGGCCGCGTACTCGGCCTGGAGCTTCTCCATCTTCAGCCGGTACGGCCGCTGGATCGGGAACCCGTCCGGGCCTTTGGCCGTGCCCTTCGGGGTCCCGCGGATCGCGTTCCACTCCTTGCGGGCGGCGTCGAGGTCCTTCTTCAATTGCTCGATCTTCTCGTCCGACAGGCCGGCCGGCACCTTGTGCCCGCTCAGCTTCACGAGCATGTCGGTGTCGTAGTAGTCCAGCCCGCCGCCGCCCATCTTGTTCCTCACGCCGGCGCAGTCGTCGGTGCTCGTGAAGATGCCGGCCAGCGCGTAGTAGTCCCGCATCGGGACCGGGTCGAACTTATGGTCGTGGCACCGGGCGCAGCTCGCCGTCACCCCGAGCACCGACCGGCTGACCGTGTCGATCTGCTCGTCCACGTTGTCCATCTGGAACCGGACCTTGAACCGCTGGTTCACGTCCTTGACGCCGACGGCCAGGAACCCGGTCGCCACCCGCAGCGCGTCCCGCTCGGCGTCCGTCGCCGCCGGCAGCAGGTCGCCGGCGACCTGCTCGCGGACGAATTGGTCGTACGGCTTGTCCGCGTTCACCGCGTCGATCACCCAGTCGCGGTACCGCCAGGCGTGCGGGTACGGGACGTTCCGGCTGCCGCCGGTGCTCTCGGCGTACCGGGCGACGTCCAGCCAGTGCCGGCCCCACCGCTCGCCGAACTGCGGGCTTGCCAGCAGCCGGTCGACCACCTTCTCGAACGCGTCGGCCGACGCGTCGGACGCGAACGCGGTCAGCGCCTCAGGCGTCGGTGGGAGCCCGGTCAGGTCGAACGTGACCCGCCGGAGCAGGCTCGCCTTGTCGGCGTCGCCGACGGGGGCGAGCTTCTTCTCCTCCAGCTTGGCCAGAACGAACCGGTCGATGTCGTCCCGCGGCCACGCCGCGTCACGGACGGCCGGGGGCGCCGGGTTCGCCAGCGGCTGCCACGCCCAATGCTCCTTCTTGAGCCGGTCGTACTCCGGGTTCGGCTTGCCCTCGAGCGTCTTGGGGACGTGCGGCTGCGGCCAGGCGGCCCCGTTCTGGATCCAGGTGGTCAGGTCGGCGACCTGCTCGGCCGACAGCTGCTTCTTCGGCGGCATCTTCAGGCCGTCGTCGGTGTACGACACGGCCTTGAGCAACAGGCTGTCGCCCGGCTTGCCCGGGACGATCGCCGCGGCCGTGTTCCCGCCGCTCAGCAGCCCGACCCGGTCGTCCACCCGCAGCCCGCCCTTGGCGTTCGTGTCGGCGGAATGGCAGTTGTAGCAATTCTCCACGAGCACCGGCCGGATCTTCTTCTCGAAGAACGCCACCGCGTCCGGGTCCTCCGCCGCGCGGGCGGGCCCGCCGGCGGCCCCGAAGGCCAAGAACGTCGCGAAGGTTGCGATCGGGACGGTTCGCTGCATGGGTCGAATACCCTCCGAGCATGGAGTCGGCGTCGAGCGGTTCGCGGCGTGCGAACCGGATCTATCGACGCACTCTGCCAAGTAAATCTGCCTTTTTAGTAGGATATATGGATCGATGGGAAATGGAAGAGCTCTGTTGTGGGGTGTCCACGGAATTGGGCGCAGGCACACCAATTTTGCACGGACCTTGGGCCGGGGGAGGAGAATGGTCTGCGACTGCTTCTGCCGGCGTAAAGGTGGCTGCGTCGGATTCCTTTGACTTCACGCGTGGCAGCCGAGACAATCCCCGATTGACACGGAGGTTGAACGCCGACGACGGCGGTTGTCGGTGGTCGGGCGAAGGCGTGAGTCGGTCCCGTGTCGATCCGACGATTCCGGTCCCGTGGCGACGTCTCAGGTCGTTGGCGCCTCAAGTCGTTGAGGCGTCACGGGTTCGCTCGCCTCCCGAGTTCCCTCCCCTGCACTGCGGAGAAGCGTTGATGCTTGCACCTTGGAAGCGAGGCGGCCGGTCCGCCGTGGTGTCCGTGCCGACCGCCGCCACCGGCGCGCGGGATGCCGCCGGGCGGCTGCGCGCGGCCGTGGCCGGCGTGGCGTTGCTCGGGGCGGTCGCGGCGTTGCAGACCGGGTGCGACAGCCCCGCGAGCGTGGCGAACAAGGCGCTGCGGTCGAAGGTGATCGAGGCCGGGGACAAGCCCGGCGTGACCGCCAAAGACGCGTCGGTCGCCGAGGCGGTCGGGCGAGAACTGGGTGGCACGACGCCGCCGGCCGTCGCCGACGCGCTGGCGGCGTTGGGGGCGTACGACCCGGCCCAGCCGGACTCGGTCACCGACTGGGGACAGAAGAGCAAGGCGCTGACGATCGGCAAGAAGGACGCGATCGCCCGGGCCATGCGGTCCGCCGGCGTCGAGGACCGCAAGGCGGTCATTGCGAAACTGGAGGAAGCGGCCAAGGTCGAAGGGAGCAGCCCGGCCGCCCGCGTCGATCCGCTGAACCGGCTGTCGACGGCCCGGGCGGCCGTCGCCGACGCCATCGCCCGCGACGCGGCCGACAAGGAGATCGAGTCGGCCCGGCAGGTCGATCCGGCGCTGCGGCTGCTCGCTCAAATCGGGCTGAACACCGTCCGGGCGAACTCCTTCAAGGGCCAGGACCCCAAGGCCACCACCGACGCCTTGGCGGCGCTAAAGGCGAAGGTTGCCGGCACCGACGCGACCAGCGTGTGGGCGGGCGAGGGCGAGGCCGCCCTGCCGGCCGGCACCGCGATCGACGCCGCCGCCGCCAAGGCCCAGTCCGACCTCGACGGGCTGACGGCGAAGAAGAAGGAGTCGACTGACAAGGCGACGAAGTTCCGCCAAGAGGTCGCCCGGCTGACCGAGGAATCGAAGAAGCAGACCGGCGAGCTGGCGTACGCGTCGGCCGTCGAGGCGGCCAAGCAGGCGCAGCAGGCGACCGCGATCGACATCGAGGTGCAGGGGCTTGACCGGCAGATCCTCGACGCCCAGGGCCGGCTACAGATCGCCCAGGCCCGCAAGCCGGTCGTCGAGGAGGCGGTCAAGTCGTTCGAACTGCGATCGCAACAGGCTCAGGACCGCTGGAAGACCGCCCAGGACCTGGCCACCCAAACAACCGACGCGAGCCGGAAGATCCTGAACGGGGACGGAACGGGCGGGAGCACCGGCGGCGGCAAGTCGAAGGAAGAGCCGACTCTGACCGCCCCCGGCGCGACCCGCCCGGCGGCCGGCGTGAAGTACACCGAGAAGGACCTGGCCAAGATCAGCCGAGACCACTACGTCGTGGCGCGGGTGGAACGGGCCACGACGGCCGCGAACGAGGCGGAAGAACTGCGGAAGCAGGCGGCCGACCAGTACCAAGCCGCCCTGGCGGACCTGGCCCAGGCGAAGGACGCGGCGAAGGCGGCCGTGCGGGACCTGCAGGACCGCAAGCCGGCCGGCCCGTCGGCCGAGCTGACGGCGGTCCAGGCTCAGATCGATCTGCTCGACGAGTCGCAATTCGCCTACGCCGACGCCGAGATCCACCAGCGGCTGGCCCGGCTCCAGGGCGACCGGGCGATCGGGACGGCCGTCCGGGCCGACCTGCGGGCTCAGGCGGCGGCGACACTGAAGGCCGCCGGCATCGACCCGATGCCCGGGCCGATTGACGCCCTGCCGCAGCAAAAGGACTTGGACGCCGAGGTGAAGAAGGCGGACGAGGCGTTCGCCGCGGCCGAGGCGGCGTTGGACCCGTTCTTCAAGTCCGACGGCGGTGCCGACGCGACGGGCCCGCTGTTCGCCGAGAACCTCAAGACGACCCGCGGGCAGTACAGCCAAGCGGCCGGCGCGCTGCTGGTGAACGGCCAGTACGCCCGGAGCCGGGTGCTGGCGCTGGGCGGGGACAAGTCCGCCGGCGACAAGCTGACCGCCGCCGTGTCGGCCGCCCGGCAATACCAGCAGCGGTACGAGAGCGCGTTGCCCGCGGCCGCCCCGGCCGAGGTGCTGGCAAAGCTCGGCGTCGCCCCCGTCGCCCTGCCGTCGGCGACCCGCCCGACCACAGCGCCGGCGGCCGCCCCGGCCGGCGCC
>JAQGHJ010000406.1 GCA_028288905.1 Phycisphaerales bacterium
GCCGCCGGTGCTGGACGCCGTCCCGTCCGGATTGTCCGGCACCATCAACCAGGTCGTGTCGTCGGCGATGGTGGCTGGCAGCGAGAACGTGCCGTCCTGGGTGGCGACGAACTCCCACTGGTCGGCGAACGTGTTGCCCTCGGTCTGCGACGGGAAGTGGAGTGAGCCGGTGAACGTGCCGCCGTTCTGGCCGGTCGTCGTCCCGCCGCCCAGGTCGGTCGTGCCGCCCCCGTCGGTGTTCGTCGTCCCGCCGTCCGTCGGAGAGTCGAACTTCGCCGTATTCTTGTACGGCTTGGTGACGATCGACAGCCTGTAGGTGACGCCGTTCGGCTCCGCGATCGAAGTGCCGGTGACGGCCACGTAGTACGTCCCGGGCCCGAGGGACTGCTTGCCGCTCCTCTTGCCGGCGACGAAACCGGTCGCCCGGTCCGCATTCGTCAACTGCACGCTCGGCGCCACCTGCTTGACGAGCTTCGCCGGTTTGGCCGACGCCCCGATCTTCACGGTGACGGCCGTGTTGGCCGTCACCGTGAACGCGTAGTAGTCGGCCGGGTCGGTCGGCGACCCGATCGTCTCGGTGCGGGCGAACCTCGTCTTGTCCGCCGCCCCCACCGCGACGGCCGTCGCGGCGTCGTTCCCGGCGTCCGTCGCCGCGTAGAACCCGACGACAGACATCAGCCGCCGGCCCTCCAGCGGTTCGAGCGTCATCGCCGACACCACGGCTCGTGCCCGCGTCCCTCGCGAAGGCTGTTGTGCGCTTCTGTCGATCATGAGCTCTCCCGACACATCGAATGACGCAAACCGCCCGACGACGCACCCCAGGCACCCGAATGAAGGAATTGCGTCACCGCTCGGACGTGAGGATCGTCCGGGTCCGGTCGCCGGTGTCGCGGGCGCAAGGTCCCCGCAAGAAGGACGGAGGCGGTGTACGAAAGCTTTCAGGCCGCCGGCTCGGGGGGCGGGGCGGCGACGGTCTTGCCGTGCCGATCGCGGGTGCCGGGGGCCCCACGTAGCGTGTAGAGAAAGATCAGCCCGACGCCGACGCACAGAAGGGTGTCGGCCACGTTGAAGATCCAGGGGAAGATCTCGCGGGCCGTGCCCGGCCACGTCTTGCCGGGCAGCACGAAGATCATGTCCCGGACGTACCCGTAGAGCACCCGGTCGTACATGTTCCCGATCACGCCAGCCAGCAGCATGCCGAGCACGAACTGGTAAAACCGGTGGTTCCCGCTCGTGGCGAACAGGTACCCGATGAACCCGATCGCCAGCACCGACACGGTGACGAACAGTGCCCGCTGGCCCTGGCCGATGCCGAAGACGGCCCCCTCGTTCACCATCGCCCGGAAATGCACCCAGCCGGGAACGGGCCGGTGGACGATCTCCTCCCCTTCCGGCCCGTGGTCGACCTCGTGCCGGCGGGCCGCCTCGTTGTAGCGGACGCCGTGCGGGGCGAGCGTCTCGAACGCGACCGCCTTCGTCCAAAGGTCGGCCCCAACCCCGACCGCGAACGTCAGCGCGAACGCGAGCATCGCGGGGACGGACCGGAAGTTTCGGGACAAGGGGCGGGGCATCGCGGGGTGCGGGACAGTCAGGAATGTGCGTGAGGACCCAGGGCGAGCCGGCGGCACGCGCGACAAGCGTCACCGCCGGATCGGGCCCCTTTCCTGCAGGCGGGCGTACTCGATGGAGAACTTCGCCCACGGCTGGGCCTCGAGCCGGACCTTCGAGATCGGCTTGCCGTTGCCCTCGCAGATGCCGTAACTGCCGTTCTGGATCTTGGCCAGGGACAGGTTGATCTCGCGGAGCAGGTTCCGGTCCTTCTCGACGAGCCCGAGGGTGAACTCCTGCTCGTAGTTGTCCGTGCCCATGTCGGCCATGTGGACCGGCAGGCTGGACAGGCCGGCATCACCCGACTGCAGGGCGTCCCGCTCCATCGAACTCATGTCCCCGACGAGCTCCCGCCGCTTGGCCAGCAGCAGGTCGCGGAAGACCTCCAGCTCTTTGACGGTCAACCCGGCCTGGTTTTTCTTGGGCTTGCTGTCGCCGGAACTGTTGGCCTGCTCGATCGTCTGGATCGGGCGGGACAGCTCGGGCTTTGGCGGCTCCGGCCGGAAGGGCCTTGCCGGCTTGGGGTCGGTGACGACCTTGCGGGCGTCGCCGTTGACGGCCGCGGCCACGCCCGGCTTGACGGAACTGCCCGGGTTAGGCGGTACCACAGGCTTAGCCGTCGAGGGCGCGGCCGGCTTGGCAGAGTGTGCTACCTGTTTGGCGACGGTCGCGGCAGCAGAGCTGGCTGGCTTCACCGACGGCTTCGCCACGGCGGCGGAGGGGGAAGCCTTGATCGTTGCGGAAGGCTTGACGGCGACGGCGCCCTTCGCGACCGGCACGGCCTTGGCGGCCGCTTGCGGTTTCGCGACGGAAACGGACGACGGCTTCGCCGCCGCGCCGGAAGGCTTGACGGCCGCGACCGTGCGACCATTCGTGACGAGTGCGGCACCCTTCACCGCCGCCGCGGCTTTCGCCGGGGCGGCAACCTTGACGGTGGCCCCACGCGGCGCGGCCGCCGCGACCGGCTTGCCGCCCTTGCCGACGACCGCCTTACCGGCGGCCGATTTGCCGGACGCCGGCTGGGAGCCACCCTTGACGGCGACCTTCTTGATGGACGAAGCTGATTGGCCCACGGCGACCCCGCGCTCCTTTCGGATGGGCTATCCCGCGGGGCGGTCACTCGGCCGCCTCCCCTCGCCCGTGGGACGTCCGCCGGCCCGAACGCATGCGAACCGGGATAACGCTCTGCGCCCCGCAGGTCCGACCCGCCACAGGGGGCCAAACACCCCGCCCGAACCGGCGCGGGAAGGGGGCAAAGTGTCGAGTCCCGCAAGGATACCCGTGGACGGCGGATTCCGTCAAGATCGGGCATTTGACACGACAACCGCCGTCACTAGATTTTCCCGGTTCGCCCCCGCCCGCCCCCGGCGACCCCGCCATCCTGCCTGCGTTCACTCGCGTGGCGATCGAACCGGGGCGACTTACCGCGGCCGGGGGCGCCCCGCAACCGGACCGCCCACCCATGAAGATCGCCCTCTCCTGGCTCGCCGACTACTTGCCCGGCCCACTCGCCGCCGACGCCGCGGCCGACGCCCTGACCCACGGCGGGTTCCCGGTCGAGTTGATCGAGCAGGTTGCCGGCGACACCGTCATCGACGTCGAGGTTACCAGCAACCGCGGGGACTGCCTGAGCCACGTCGGCGTCGCCCGCGAGTTGGCGGCGTTGCTCGACCGACCCTTCAGGGATGTCGCGCCGGCCGCGGCCGAGTCGCCGACCCCCGCGTCCACCGCGGCCGCCGTCCGGATCGACACGGCCGACCTCTGCCCGCACTACACCGCCCGTGTGATCCGCGGGGTGACGGTCGGCCCGAGCCCGGACTGGCTTTGCCGCCGGCTGGAGGCGGTGGGGCTCCGTCCGGTCAATAACGTCGTCGACGTGACGAACTACGTCATGTTCGAGCTCGGCCAGCCGCTGCACGCGTTCGACCTCGACGCCCTCTCCGGGCCGGGCGGGGTCGCCCGAGTCGTCGTCCGCCGGGCGGCGGCCGGTGAGACGCTCATCACGATCGACGGCAAGACGGCCGAGCTGCGGCCGGACCAACTGGTGATCGCCGCCGGCAGGTCGGACGGCGACGGCGGGGCGGGCCGACCGGTCGCGCTCGCCGGCGTCATGGGCGGCAAGGAGACCGAGGTCACGGCGGGCACGACGAACATCCTGTTGGAGTCGGCGCGGTTCGACCCGCTGGCCGTCCGCCGGGCGGCCCGGGCGGTCGTTCGGTCCGACTCGTCGTACCGTTTCGAGCGGGGCATCGACCCGCTCGTCACCGACAAGGCCAGCCTGCGGGCGGCCGAACTGATCCTCCAGGTGGCCGGCGGCGAGCTGCTGGGCGGCGTCGTGTCCGCCGGCACCGGCGAGCGGCCGGACAAGGTGCTGACGCTCCGGCTCGACCGACTCAGGCGGGTGCTCGGAGTGTCGTTCCCGCCCAACCAGGTCGT
>JAQGHJ010000416.1 GCA_028288905.1 Phycisphaerales bacterium
CGAGTCGGGCCGGCGAGTTCCCGCGGTCGGTCGGGTGGGTGGTCGCCGGCGTCCGCGCCGGCCACGGCCGGCCGCTGATCGTGGTCGGGCTGATGCTACTGATCGCCACGCCCGTACTGCGGGTGGCCGTGTCGGTCGCCGCGTACGCCGTCCAGCGGGACCGAGCGTTCGTCCTGATTACTGCGGGGGTGCTGGCGCTGCTGGTGTTGTCGTTCGTGCTAGGCAAAGCGACGGACTGAGGAGATTTTCCCGCCGCTCGCGGCGTCGCAAGCCAACCCGGTCCCGAATTCCAACGGTGCGGACTGCGTTCGGTGGTGGCACGGCGACCAGCGACCCCAGGATTCGGTTGATCCTGATTCGCCGTAAGAAACCCTGAGCCAGTTCCACCGTTCCATCGGGCCAGACGCGCGGATACGGTCCGAGGCGTGCGGGTACCTCCACGAATCGTCTGCGGGATTGCGGTGGTCGGACTCCCTGGCCTCGTCCTGAGCGTCGCTCCCGCGGTCGGGTGCCCGATCTGCAATACGAGCACCGGCACCGCCGTCCGCACCGGGATCGCGGACGACTGGGCCGTCGCCGCGTCCGCCACCGTGCTGCCGTTCGCCGCGGTTGGGGCGGCCGTTGTTGGAGTGCGGTTCGGGCTTTCGCCCGGCCGACGGAGGCGCGACCATGACCCTGCCACCCCACACGCCGATGACGTCACCGCTCCCGGTCGCCACCGCGCCGACTGACCGCCGGCCCCTCGCTACCGCCGGGCTGCTGCTCGGCGTCGGTCTCGGCGGGTTCGTCGACGGCATCCTGTTCCACCAGATCCTCCAGATCCACAACATGCTGTCCGCCCGCCGGCCGAAGGACTCGGTCGCGAACATGGAGGTGAACATGTTCTGGGACGGGCTGTTCCACGCGTTCACCTGGCTCTGCACCGCGGCCGGCGTGTGGGTGTTGTTCCGGGCCGGCCGGCGGGCGGACGTGCCGTGGTCTGGCCGGCTGCTGCTGGGGGCAACGCTCGGCGGGTGGGGGCTGTTCAACCTCGTCGAGGGCGTGATCGACCACCACCTGCTGCAGGTCCACCACGTCGCCGAGCGGTATGGCTTGTCCGCGTTCGACTACGCCTTCCTCGCGTTCGGGGCCGTGCTGACAGCGGTCGGGTGGGGGCTCGGGCGGTCCGCGTCCGGGCAGAGGTAACACGCGTGAGCGTCCACGTGGGCCGGGCCACAGCAATCGTTGCCTTATCCCCGCACGCCCTCTCATGATGACGTCCGTCCGGAGGTGGATGCCACCCGGCGCGGCTCGGCCCGTTCGGTACGCGATGACCCGGACGCCGACCTGCCACCCGGCGATCCTGACGACAGAGTCCGCCAATCGGGCGCGGCGAGTCTCGCTGGCCGAGCCGGCTTCGGTTCACAGCACGTTAACCGCCCGGGCCGCAAGGATGGCGACGATCGCCAGCGACGCCGACGCCTGGATCATCACCAGCACCTTCGCCCACCGGCTGAGCACGGCCGTGTCGGTGGGGCTGAACGCGGTACTCGTGTTGAACGCGACGAACAGGTAGTCGATGAACTGTGGGGACCACGGCCCGCCGCCGGCGCCCGCGGCGGCGTCCCGAACGCCCGGCTCGTCGGTCATCATCTGCGGGAACAGGAACGCTCCTGACGAGTGCCCGGGCCGGGCGTCGCGGGCGTGCGGGCCGCCGGCGTCCAGCCGCCAGTACCACAGCGCGAACACCAGCACGTTCACCACCCACAGCGCGACGGCCGACCGCAGCAGGGCGGCCGGGGCCTCGCGGTGTTCCGGCAGGGCGCGAATCAGCAGCAGGAGCGACCCGACGAGGAAGGCCGTCAGGACGGCGGACAGCACGTGCCCGAGCACGATGTTGGCCGCGTGGTACGCCCGGCGGTGGGCCAGGGTGGTGGCGACGATCAGCGGCCCGGCGACGGCCAGCGGCAACCACCACGGCCCGACCGACAGGTACTCCGGCAGGGCCGCCGACAGCCCGGCGGCCGCCAGTCCGGCGATTAGGGCAGGCCACCGGGGCTCGGGGGCGTCCGGCAGCGGCGAATGGCCGTCGTCGGCGGCCCCGGCCGCTGGCGAGCCGGCCCTCTGCCGCAAGGCGGGGTCGTGGCTTTTCGATCGGGAGGTCCTACCCACCGGCCACGATCTTACCCGAACGACAAGCGCCGCCACCCGCCGACCACCCCATATGCCGGTCGGACGGTCCCACCTTGCGGACGGCCGGCGTGGCGGTCACGATGGCGTCTCCCGACTTGAGCTTGCCCGAACCCACTTCCCACGAGGACCCAGATGCCCGCCACCGAAGAGGAGCTGAAGAAGGCGCTGAAGGCGTTCCGGAAGCGGCTGAAGCTGACGAAGCTGGACGACGACTCCAGGCTCGGCCACGGGCCGCTCAGCGGGTCGCGGTCGACCGTCGTCGCGATCCAGCCGCCGAGCGGCTTCCCCCGCGAGGTGTGGGCGGAGTTGGCCGAGAAGGGCTTCCTGAAAAGCGACGGGGGCGGGTTTTACGGGCTGGTCGAGGGCAAGTGACTGATGCCAGGGCAACAGGGCGTCGAGCGGCACCTGCATTGGTGGGCACGGTCGCCTAAGCCTCGGCGGCCACCACCCCGGCCGCCAGGTACGGGACCCTCGCCCTCAGGGGGGGCGCGATGAACGGCGGCGGGCGAATCGGGGGTGGGGTCGGGGAGTTCAGGTACTGCTACTCGGGTGGTCAGTCTACCGTCGTGGTGAGGCGACGACACCTCCGGCCGACAGCCTCGCGCCGCCAGCTGAAGCCGCAGCGGAGGAGACGCCGGCGGGCGATGCGAGCGGCTTCAGTCCACCACGCCCGCCCGGGCCGCCTCGGCTTGGCTGACGATCGGCGTCGGTCGGCCGCCGGCCGGGCTCCCGTCGCCCTTGATCGACAGCATCCGCTCCAACGCGACGGTGGCCCAGCGGCGGGTGTGGGCGTCGACCTTCACCTCGTTCACCACCGTGCCGTCGACGAGGTTCTCCAGCACCCAGCACAGGTGGGGCAGGTCGATGCGGAACATCGTCGTGCACAGGCACTGGCACTCGCTCAGGACGCGGATCTTCTGCTCCGGGTGCTGCTGCCGCAGCCGGTTGACGAGGTGGACCTCCGTGCCGATCGCCCAGGACGTGCCCGGCGGGGCCGCCTCCACCTGCTTGACGATGTACGCGGTGCTGCCGGCCGTGTCGGCCTTGCGGACCACCTCCCACCGGCACTCGGGGTGGACGATCACCTTCACGTCCGGGTCGGCCGCCCGGGCCTCGTCCACGTGTTCCGGGCGGAACAGCGCGTGGACCGAGCAGTGCCCCTTCCAGAGCACGAAGTCGGCGTCGCGAACGGCCGGCTCGTCGTTCCCGCCGAGGTCCCGCTTCGGGTCCCAGACGACCATCCGGTCGAGCGGGAAACCCATGTCGTACGCCGTGTTCCGTCCGAGGTGCTGGTCGGGGAAGAACAGCACCTTCACCTTCCGCCCCGGCTCGTGTCCGGGGACCGCTCCGCCGGCCAACGCCCACTCCAGCACGCTCCGGCAGTTGCTGCTCGTGCAGACGGCCCCGCCGTGCTCGCCGACGAACGCCTTGATGGCGGCCGAACTGTTCATGTACGTGACCGGGACGACCGTCTGGTCCGGGCACGCGTCGGCCAGCTGGGCCCAAGCGTCGAGTGTCTGGTCGAGGTTGGCCATGTCGGCCATCGAGCAGCCTGCCCCGAGGTCCGGCAGGATCACCCGGACCGACTCGTCGGTCAGGATGTCGGCGCTCTCGGCCATGAAATGGACGCCGCCGAACACGACGTACTCGACCCCGCGCTGCTCGGCCGCCCGCCGGCTCAGCTCGAAGCTGTCGCCGGTGAAGTCGGCGAAGTCGATGATCGCGTCCTGCTGGTAGTGGTGCCCGAGGATCGCCAGCCGCGACCCGAGCGCGTCCTTCGCCGCCTGGATGCGGACACGGAGCTCCGGCTCAGACAGCTGCCGGTATTCGCGGGGGATCGGAAGTTGCCAGACCTTGGTCATGCCTCTGCGCGCCTCGACAACGGGTGGGGATGGGTCTCCTGCGCCACGCCGGACCCAATATTCTAGGGTACTCGCGTTCCCGGGGTAGGGTTCGGCCTCGACGAACCGTTTGGCGGACACCGGCCGTCGCGCCCGCTTGCCTTCACCACTCCATCCGGATATAAGGATGGATGACCCGCGGTGGCTATGCGTGCCGGCCTTGGCCCGCGCCCCCGCGCCCTCCGGGACCACCGCCATGCGCATCGACCAACTGCTCGGCCGCGGCCAGCCCGCGATCTCGTTCGAGTTCTTCCCGCCCAAGACTGACGCCGGGTTCAACCAGTTGCTGGCGACGGTCGAGGAGCTGCGGCCGCTGGAACCGTCGTACGTGTCCGTGACGTACGGGGCCGGCGGGTCGACCCGGGAGAAGACGGTCGACCTGACCGTCCGCATCCAGCGAGACTTGGGCATCCGCTCGATGGCCCACCTGACGTGCGTCGGGCACACGGCCGACGAACTCGGCGGCATCCTCGACGACCTCTGGGCCGGCGGGGTGCGGAACGTGCTCGCCCTCCGCGGCGACCCGCCGGCCGGGGCGGCCACGTTCACCAAGACCGAGGGCGGGTTCGCGTACGCCGACGAACTGGCCGCGTTCGCCGCGGCCCGGCACGATTTCTGCGTGGCCGTCGCCGGGTACCCGGAAGGGCACCCGCAGTGCCTCAACCGCACCCGCGACCTGGAGAACCTGAAGCGGAAGGTCGACGCCGGCGGCCGGCTCGTCATCACCCAGCTGTTCTTCGACAACGCCGAGTTCTACCGGTTCCGGGACGAGGCCGAGCGGGCCGGGATCAAGGTGCCGGAGGTGGCCGGGATCATGCCGATCACGAACGTGTCGCAGATCAAGCGGTTCATCGGGATGTGCGGGGCGAAGATCCCGCACCCGCTGCTGACGCGGCTCGAGTCGCTCGAGCAGGACCCGGAGTCGGTCTACAGGGCCGGCATCGACCACGCGACCGAGCAGTGCGCCGACCTGCTGAAGCAGCAGGTGGCCGGGCTGCACTACTACACGTTGAACAAGTCCAAGGCGACGGCGGACATCGCCAAGCGGCTGAACTTCGACCACGCGTTCTGAGGCGCGCGGGTCGCGTTGCCCTC
>JAQGHJ010000431.1 GCA_028288905.1 Phycisphaerales bacterium
CCCGCCGGCCGCCCGCACGGGGCACCGGCCGGGGCCGGCGGGCCGCCCGGGCCGGCCGTCAGCCGGCAGTTCGTCAACTTCGGGTTCTACAAGCTCGACCCGGCCTTCCGCCGGCTCGACGACCACGAGAAGATCCAGGCCCGCAGCGAGTTCCTCAAGCTGTTCGAGGCCAAGCGGCCCGGCCTCATGTGCCTGACCTACAGCACGGTCGGCGTCCGCCCCGAGACCGACTTCATGCTTTGGCGGATCGCCCTGAACACCGACGTGTTCCAGGAGCAGAGCCGGGACATCAACAAGACCCGGCTCGGGGCCTACCTGACGCAGCCGTACTCGTTCTTGTCGATGACGAAGCGGAGCATGTACATCGACAAGCTCGACCCGTTCCACACGGCCGAGAGCCGGACGCACGTCATCCCCGGCAAGCGGAAGTACATCTTCGTCTACCCGTTCGTGAAGACCCGGGAGTGGTACCTGCTACCGATGGACAAGCGGCAGGCGATCATGGACGAGCACATCAAGGTCGGGAACAAGTACCCGAGCATCAAGCTGAACACGACGTACAGCTTCGGCCTCGACGACCAAGACTTCGTCGTCGCGTTCGAGACCGAGGAGCCCAAGGACTTCCTCGACCTCGTCCAGGAGCTGCGGGAGACCGAGGGCAGCAAGTACACCGTCCGGGACACGCCGACGGTGACGTGCGTGCAGGCCCCGATGGGGAACGTGCTGGACCAGTTGTTCTGAGGGGTCATTGGTCCTTTGTCATTGGTCGTTGTTTCTTTGTGGGGCAGCGTCCGTAGTAAGTGGTCCGTAGTCAGTAGTGGGTGCGGCCTCCGGCGGGTCCTCGGCGAGGGACGAATGACAAAGGACGAACGACCAATGACAAATGGCGGCTTGGCCGAGGCCGTCTCGTCTCACCTCCCTCGCCTGACCGACCTCCGCCACCGGCTGCACCGCATCCCCGAGCTGTCGTTCCAGGAGCACGAGACGGCCGCCGCGGTCCGGGCGGAGTTGGACCGGCTCGGCATCCCGTACGTGGCGGGCATCGAGGGGGCGGCGACGGGGACGGTGGCGTGGATCGGCGACCCGGCCAAGCCGTGCGTCGCGCTGCGGGCGGACATCGACGCGCTGCCAATCGTCGAGCAGACTGGCGTCCCGTACGCCAGCACGCACGCCGGCCGGATGCACGCGTGCGGGCACGACGGGCACACAACGATGCTGCTCGGGGCGGCGGCCGTCCTGAAGGCGATGGAGCGGGACCTGCCGGTGTGCGTGAAGTTCGTGTGGCAGCCGGCCGAGGAGGGCGGCGGCGGCGGGCGGGTGATGTGCGAGGCCGGCGTGCTCGACGGGCGGGTCGGGCCCAAGGCGTCGGCCGTGTTCGGGCTGCACGGGTGGCCCGGGCTGCCGGTCGGCACCGTCGCGACGAAGCCCGGGGCCCTGCTGGCGGCGACCGACTCGTTCGCCGCCACGTTCGTCGGCCGCGGGTGCCACGGGGCATTCCCGCACATGGGCGTCGACCCGATCGTGACCGCGTGCGAGGCGGTGTTAAACCTCCAGCAGTTCGTGAGCCGCGAGCTCGACCCGACCGACCAGGGCGTGGTGACGGTCGGCAAGGTGTACGCCGGCACGGCCACCAACATCATCCCCGACGAGGCGACGATCGAGGGAACCGCCCGCACGCTGCACCCCGCGGCCCGGGCGGCCATCCAGGCGTCGATCCGCCGCCGGTGCCAGGGCATCGCGGCCGCCAACAACTGCCAGGTCCGGTTCGCGTGGACCGACGGCTACCCGCCAACCATCAACGACCCGGCGATGGCCGACTACGTCGCCGCCACGGCCAAGCGCGCCCTCGGCCCCGACCGCTACCTCACCGCCACCCGGGCGAGCATGGGCGGCGAGGACTTCGCCTACTACCTGGAGCAGGTGCCCGGCTGCTTCTTCCTGGTCGGCGTCGAGCGGCCCGGCGCCCCGGCCGGCCCGCCGCTGCACAGCGACCGGTTCGACTTCGCCGACGCGGCCATCCCGGTCGGGGTGCGGATGTTCGTCGAGCTGGCGACGAACTTCACGAAGGCGTGACGCGGCCGACGCGCGGCCGCGGCCCCGGCGTGGCACGCGTTTGCAACCCGTGCGGGCGACGCGGCAAGCCAAGCGTCCGTTATGCCGGCACAACCCCCCGAACCTGGCCTTCACGCCAATCCGTCCCGCCGGCTCCCCACGCGACCGGCTGCCGTCGCGCTGCTGGCGCTCGACGCAGCGCTCGTCGCAGCGCCGTTATTCCTCCGCTGGCGGTCCTGGTTCGAGTTCGCGTCCGTGCCACTGTTAGCAACGGTCGCCTTGGGTGCCCTGATGAGTGGCGCGGGCAGGTGGATCAAAGCGTTCAGCGGCACCGTCCTGCTGGGACTGACGATCGCGCTGGGGATCACGCTCCGACTTCCGTCCGCCAATCTCGATCGACTCGACCTCGTCTTCCTGATCGGGTGGGTCGCCCTGGGCGGCGTTGCCGCCGTGTGGGTCGGCATCGCGGTGTGGGGGTGGGTCCGGTACTTCCGCGGCCGGCCGGCCACCGCCTGATGGCCAACGAATTGCCGCTGGCGATGCCGGGCGAGGGGATCGCGGTCGCCCGGCTGCTGCCGTGAGGCCCGCCTCGGTGGGCGCGGTCTCGTGCCCAAAGGATGAGAATTTCTGCCCCCGTTTAGGGACCGAACCGCCGGTCCGCCCGTGTGGGAAAGGCGGGTGGTACTCGACGCCCGGGCGGACCTGCGGTCCAGCGGCAAAACGAGGGTGCGGGACCTCGTCATCCGATACGTTCCGGTGCCGTGCGGGCGTTAGGTTCGCATTCCCGACCCGTCGCGCCCGGTCGCCGTGCCGCGGGCTCACACCCGCTCGACCACCCGCGCCACCCGCCACGCCGGCAGTTCGACGACGGCGTAACTCGGCAGGCCCATCCGCCGCCACAACTCAAACGGCCGGCCGCCGCCGTGCTTCGCCAGCAGCAAGGCGAGTACGGTGCCGTGGGTGACGACGGCCACGTTCCCGGCGGGGTGGCGGGCCAGCACGTCGTCCACCGCGGCGGCGAACCTGACGAGCGCCTCGTCGGCCGTCTCGCGGCCGAGCACCCGCTCGCCGGGCCGCCGGAAGAACAGCTCGACGAGCGAGATGAACTCCCGGGTCGGCAGGTGCGGGACGTTCGACCGGTCGTGCTCCCCCAGGCCGTCAGACGCTTCGGCCGGCGGCAGGCCGAGGGCGGCCGCCAGGAGCGCCCCCGTCTCGGCCGCCTTCGGCTCGCGGCTCGTCACGACGGCGGCCGGGGCGAGC
>JAQGHJ010000437.1 GCA_028288905.1 Phycisphaerales bacterium
CCGGGGCGCACCGGAAGTTCCGGGCCAGCTCCATCCGGGCCAGTTGGTCGAGCGGGGCCCCACTCGCCCGCGGCGGCAGTTCGAGCGGGCCGACCATCGTGTCCGCCGGCGCCGCAGCCAGGACGGCCGCCCGGCCGACGAATCCGGCTGCGGTCAGGGCGGCCACCAGTGCCGCCGTCTCGCCGACCGACATCGGACCGGTCCCCTGCCGTGGTCGCGCCAGGGCGGCGACGATCCGCGGCCGGCCGCCCGGGCCGGTCTCCCCCGCCACCTGGATCGCCCGCACCGCTCGGGTGCCGACGTCGATCCCGATGGGCAACGGCTTGGCGGCGCGGCGCGGTCGGGGACCGTCCGGCGGTCGGTTCGCTGGAGCGACCCGGCCGCTGTCGGCCGCGGTCAATGGGCGGGCCTCTGGTTCCGTTGCGGTCATCGTCGTCATTGCCCGCTCCCCCCTTGCTGGGCCATCGCCGTCAGGTCGAACAGCGGCAGGAACATGCTGACCGCGATGAACCCGACCAGCACCCCCAGCCCGATCAGAATGACCGGCTCCAGGATGCTCGTCAGCGACTTGACGACCACCTCGTTCTCCTCGTCCAGGAAGTCGCTGATGTTCAGCAGCAGGGTCGCGACCTGCCCGCTCTGCTCCCCGCTCCGCATCGACTCGACGATCGTCGGGCCGACCAGCGGGCTGTCGGCGAACGCGCTGCTCATCGGGGCCCCGCGGGTGACGGCCTCCTCGGCCTTCTCCACCAGGGCGGCGAAGTGCACGTTGCGGGCGGTCTGCCGGGCGAGCGCCAGGGCGTCGAGCAGCGGGACCCGGCCGTTCAGCAGCGTCCCGAGCACCCGGACGATCCGGGCGATCGCGAACGACCGCGTGATCTTCCCGAGCCCGGGGGCCCGGACGGTGAACGTGTCGAGCGCCCGCCGGCCGCTCGGCGTCTTGAGCCAGAACCGCAGCCCGAACCCCGCCGCGACGAGCCCGCCGAGCCCGGCCCACCAGTAGTTCCGCAGGGCGTCGCTGATGTCCATCAGCACCTTCGTGCTGGCCGGCAACGGGGTGTCGAGCGACTGGAACATGCCGGCGAACCGCGGGAGGACGAACAGCATCATCATCCCGAGCACGTTGATGGCCAGCCCGATCAGCAG
Organism: Phycisphaerales bacterium; assembly: GCA_028288905.1. GTDB lineage: Bacteria > Planctomycetota > Phycisphaerae > Tepidisphaerales > Tepidisphaeraceae > Humisphaera. The sequence goes on from JAQGHJ010000437.1 coordinate 1,147, forward strand.
GCACGGGTACACCATCGCCCCGACGACGGCCTGGCGGACGTGCAGCGACTTCTTCGTCAGGGTCGCGAGCCGGTCGAGCATGACGTCGAAGATGCCGCCGGCCTCGCCGGCGGCGATCAGGCTGCGGGCGACCGCGTCGAACACGTCGGGGCGGGTGGCCATCGCCTCCGACAGCGGGGTGCCCTCCTCGACCCGCAGCCGGAGCGTGGCCACCACGTCCCGCCAGGCGGCGTCCGTGCTCTGCCGCTCCAGGGCGGCCAGCGCGTCGACCAGGGCGGTGCCGGAGGCGACGAGGACGGCGAGCTGGCGGGTGAACATCGCCATGTTCTTCAGCCGCTTGCCCTGACCCATCTTCCGCGGCCGCTTGCCGCCCGCGGCGGGCGCGACCCCGCCGCCCGGGTCGGCACCGGTGCCCGCCGCGGCGGCGGACGCAGGGCCGATCTCGGCCACGAACATCCCCTGGCGGCGCACGGCCTCGGTCCCGTCCTGGGCGGACGGGGCCTCGATGCTGCCGCGGACCCGCTTGCCGGCCGCGTCGAACGCTTCGTAGGCGAACTTCACGCGGCCTCCCCGCGGGCCGACGAACGGCTTGCCGCGGCGGCGGCGTGCGCCTCCGCGGCGGCCGCCGCCGTACCGAACTGCCCGGACTCGGCGTCCTCGTCCGTCGTCACCCGCAGCACCTCGTCCAGGCTGCTGCGGCCCTCCAGAGCGGCGGCCACTCCCTCTTCCCGCAGCGTCCGGCCGCCGCCCTTGCGGAACTCGGCCCGCAGCTCGTGGCTCGGGCTCCCGCGGTGGATCATCCGCCGAAGTTCCGGCGTCACCTCCATCACCTCGTACACGCCGAACCGGCCCTGGAACCCGCTGTCGTGGCACGCCTGGCACCCGCCGCCCTTGCGGAACGCCCGCCCGACCTTGTCCGGCAGCCCGGCGTCGGCCAGCTCCGTCTCCGCCGGGTAGTAACGGGTCGCGCAGGCCGGGCAGATGCTCCGGGCCAGCCGCTGGGCGACCACCCCGTTCATCGCGGCCGACAGCAGGTACGGCTCGATCCCCATGTCCAGCAGCCGGGCGCACGCCCCGACCGCGTCGTTCGTGTGCAGCGTGGCCAGCACCAGGTGCCCGGTCAGGGCCGCCTGCACGGCCACCCGGGCCGTCTCCTGGTCCCGGATCTCCCCGACCATGATCACGTCCGGGTCCTGCCGCAGGATGCTCCGCAGCGCCTTGGCGAACGTCAGCCCGATCTGCTCGTGCACGTGCGTCTGGTTGATCAGGTCGAGCTGGTACTCGACCGGGTCCTCGATCGTCACGATGTTCAGCTCCGGGCTCCGGACCAGGTCCAGCGCGCTGTACAGCGTCGTCGTCTTGCCGCTGCCGGTCGGGCCGGTCACCAGCACGAGCCCGTGCGGCTTGTCCAGCATCCGCTTGAACGCCGCGAGCGGGGCCGGCTGGAACCCGAGCTCGTCCAGCCGGACCTTCAGGTTCGCCTTGTCCAGGATCCGGAGCACGAGCTTCTCGCCGAGCAGCGTCGGCATCGAGCTGACCCGCAGGTCGATCTCCCGGCCCTCGGCGACGATGTGGACCCGCCCCTCCTGCGGCAGCCGCTTCTCGGCCACGTCCATCTTCCCGATCACCTTGATCCGCGAGATGATCGCCGCGTGCATGCCGGGCGGCGGCTTCATCAGATCGCGCAGGACGCCGTCGATCCGGTACCGGACGCGGGTGCCCTTCTTGTCCGGCTCGATGTGGATGTCGCTCGCCTTGTCCCGGATCGCGGTCAGCAGCGCGACGTTCACCAGGTTGATGATCGGGCTGCCGGCGACCATCTTGTCGAGGTCCGTGGCCGGCCCCTCGTCGACCGACTCCCGGTCCACGACCTCGACGTCCTGCTCGCTCAGGCTCGTGAGGAACGCGTCGATGCTCGTCTCGCCGGCCGCGTACTTCTTGATGTACTCCCGGACGTTCGCCTCGATCGCCAGCACGGTCCGGACCCGGCACCCGGTGAGCTGGCGGAGCCGGTCGATCTTCGGCAGGTTCTGCGGGTCGGTCATCGCGACGGTCAGGGTGCCCTGCACCTTGAACATCGGGATCGCCAGCAGCCGCTCGCACTCCTCCGCCCCGACCAGCTTGAACACGGTCGGGTCGATCAGCCCGTGCCGGAGCTGGCACCCCTTCACCCCCAGCGTCTTGGCCAGGATCTGGACGAGGTGTGCCCCGCTGATGACGTTCGTCTCGACGAGCATCTCGCCGAGCATCCGCCCAGTGTTCTTCTGGTCGGCCAGCGCCCGGGCGAGCTGCTCCTGGGTGAGCACGCCCTCCTGGACGAGCGCCTCGCCGAGCCGCGGGCGACGCCCGAACGGCACCGGGGCCGGCGCGGCGGGCGCG
>JAQGHJ010000212.1 GCA_028288905.1 Phycisphaerales bacterium
GCGGTACGCCGTCGCAGTTCGGATGACGTCCTCCGCGGCACCGTAGATCGCGTTGGCGACAACCGCGCGGACCCCGGCCGCGTCCGGGGGCCGGCTGCCTTGGTCGCCCAAGGTTTCGAGGGTAGACCGGAACATCGCCAACCGTCCGGCGACGCGGCCCAGGTCCGACACCTTGAACTGTCGACCTGCACTGAGTTGTTCGGCTACCTCTAAGACCGAATGCATCACGGGAGGCGGCTCGACGCTGTCCGTCCACACGCGGTGCTAGGGCAGCCCGCGGCGGAAGCATCGGGCCGCGAAGACGTTGAGGGCTCGGTATCCCAGAGCCGCGAGGTCGCTTACGCCGGGCGGCACGCTCCGGTGCCAGGCCGCCGCTTCCGCCGCTACCGCGTAAGGTGGCGGATCCCCTGCCTGCATCGGGAAATAGGCAAATGCGAGGGCGGTGAGCCGTACGTCGCGTCCCCGGCGGATGGTGTCGGGAAGCGTCCACACGAGCCGGGCACGGCTCATCGCGTCGATATCGGCCCACGCGGCCGGCCGCCGCCGGGCCGTTTCGGCCAAGTGGATACGCGCGGGCTGATCGCCGCCGGCCGCCATCGTTTGCCTGAACAGGATCTGCCCGCTCTCCCGCGCCGCGTTGACCATCCAACGGAGAAGATCCTCTTGGTCGGGCAGTAGGATGGCATCGGCCATACAGGGTTCCCAAAGGTGCCGTTGCGTGCGACTGGAAGTGACCCGAGTACGGGTGGGTTGTATCGCGCCCAACGCTGAGTGTAGGCGTCACCGCCGGAAGCTGTTCCGGGCGATGTCCCGGATCGCGATCGCGACCGTCCCGACCAGCACGAACAGGATGCCCCAGCCCAACGCGGCCAAGGCGAACGGGACCGTCGTCCCGGCCAACAGGACCGCGGCCACGCCACCCCCGTCCCGGCTCTGGGCGACCGTGGCGACGGCACCGAAGATCGCGATCCCGACCACGACGGCCGCCCCGACCACGCACATGATCCCGAACGCGATCAACAGCCGCGCGCCGATCGTGATCCCCGTGTAGCTCGGGACCCGCGCGGGGGGACGGGCCGGGGCGGCGTAGCCCGGCTGGTGGGCGTGGACCGGCCGCGCGTACGCGGCGGCGGTCGCGAGGTCGTCGAGTTCCGTCATCCTTCCCCTTTCAATGTGGCCTGCCGGAGGATATCCATGCCCGAACGGATGGGCAACAAACGCGTTGCCCGTCGGCCGCCTACATCAACGGGGTGCGCCGGGGAACTCCCGGACCCGACCCGCACGGACGGGGGCCGACCCGTACCGCAGGCACCGAGATAGGAGGCCCGTGACCCCGCCGATCGTTCCGCCGACCGACAGCCTCTACAAGTTCATCGCGATCAGCGGGCTCGCCCTAACCATCGTGGCGATCGCGTTCCCGCTCCGGGACGCGGCCGCCTTGCGGCGGGAGTACATGGCCGCGACGGAGGAGATGGAGTCCAGCGGGGCGGACTTCGTCCGGTCCGTCGAGGAGGTCCGGGACGTCTTGCGCGCGGCCACCCGGCCGACCGCGGCCCCGGCCACCCGGCCCGGCCCGGCGACCGCCGTCGCCCGCTACGAGCCCCGTGGCGACGCCTACGTCGCGTCGCTCCGAGGGTTCCTGCGCGTCGCCCGGCGGGCGGACGACTTCAAGGTGGAACAGCGGTACTGGGCGAACCTCGCCGTGTTCGGGCTGTTCCTGATGGCCGCCGGGTTCGCGCTGTGGTGGTTCCGCGTCCAGCGGCACCAGGACGCGCTGCTGCGGTTTCAGGTCGCCGAGGCCGAGGCGAAGGCGAAGGCGGCCGCGTTGGGGGAGCTGCCGCCGCCGGAGGGGTGATCGCGCGGTCGAGACGCCACCCGGGTGTGGTACGGTTGGAATTCCGCTCGACCCGGTTCCACCCTCCACTATTCGTGGATTCCGCTTGACATCGGACCACGAGGGATTGCTATAAGCGGTTCCGTCGAAGGAGCGACGAACATGGGACCAGAACAGGCGGCGGAGCTGGCGGATCTGGTGGCCGGGTTGTACGACGGCACCGGACCGCGGGTCGTCGACCTCCTGCGAGACAGCCTGACCCCGTACTCGTCCGCGGCCGCGGAGCCGGCGGTCCTCCAATATTGCCGGACGCACGACAAGCTGAACGTCCCCAGCCTCATCCGGGCCATCGCGGAGGCGGACGCCTGGAAGCGGCCGCCCGCCACGTCCGTCAGCCGCGAAGAGAAGAAGCGGGCGGATGCGTCGCACGACCGGGCCCGCGCCGTCTGCGAGGCGATGTCGGACGACGAGCTGGCGGCTTATATCGAGGCCGCGTTCCACGACAACCCCGGGCTCCGCTCGTTCATCCGGGACGGGGACGCCAGAGGGTCGACCGTCGTCCGGGCATTGATCGCCGCACGGGTCGCGGCCCCCGGCGGTCCGCCCGACGGACACTGACAGCCCGGGTGATCCTTCCGCTCGCCGTCGTCGCACGGGGGCATACGAGCCGAGCCCGATGTCCGCTCCCGCCACCGAGGTCGATGCCGACGAAGCATCGCTGTCCCAAGGCGACCAGGGTCGGCTGAAGCTGTTCCGACGGTACGCCCGCAACCTGTCCGTCTACGTCCCGCAGCTCGCGGACCGCTTCGCGTGCCCGATCTGCCTCGGCTTGTTCGCCGAGGGCGACGTGTTGGGCCCGGACCCGCGGGTGGACGTCGGTCACGCGTTCCCGAACGAGCTGGGCGGCCGGACGGTCACCCTGGAGTGCCGCCGGTGCAACGGGCGGCTGAACCGCGCCGCCGACGGCGAGCTGATCAAGCTGCACAAACAGTGGGACGCCGGCCGGCCGGACCGGCCGGGGGCCGAGCCGATCAAGGGGTTCGTCGACATGCCGGCCGGCCGGGTAAGCGTCCACCTGAGCAGCCCGGGGGGCATGCGGTTCCACCATAAAGCCGCGCACCCGGGCGCGTTCGACCAGCTCGTCAAGGCCGCGATCGGGGGGCGGTCGTTACGGGCCGAGTTCCCGGGGGTCGACCACGGGCGGACGAGCCTCGCGGTCCTGCACGCCGCCCACCTGGTCCTGTTCCGCGCGTTCGCCTACGCCTACCTGCTGTCGCCAGCCGGCCGGTTCGTGAGCGGGGTCCTCGACGCGTCGGACCGGCTGGACGACCCGCCGTTCGTCACGGCCGAGGTCTACACGGCCGTCGGGTTCGACGAGCGGATCGTGATGCGGTGTGGGGCGGCCCGGTTCTCGTCCGGGGAACAGTGCCTGTTCGTCGCGCTCCCGTCGCCAAACCCGTCCGCGCTGGCCGAGTTCGTGTTCCTCCCCGGCCTCTGGGAGGAGGACGTGGCCGCGTTCGGCGGGCTGTGCGAGCGGGCCGTCGACTCCTGGGTGCGGGCGACCTACCGGACGATCGACGGCGGGCCGGCCAAGAGCCTGGAGTGCCCGGAGTACGCGAACGCGCTGAACCTGCGGTGGCACGGCTGGGAGCGGCACGACGTCGACATGACGAAGCTGATGTACGCGGTCCGGGACGCGGTCGGCGGGAGCTTGGCGCGGAAGGCGGACGCCCTGGCGATCGCCCGGCGGTTCGGGCTCCCGGAGACTTACCTCTGCGCCATGGTCGCCGAGCTGACGAAGAACGGCTTTCTGGAGCGGGTGCCGAAGCGGGACCGCCCCCACTTGGTCCGGCTTACGGCGAACGCCACGTTCGGGTAGCCGCCGCGGCCTGAGGTCGGTTAGCGCGGATCGCCGGCCGTGTGGAGCCTGCCCGGTCAGCCGGTAGACTGCCGAGCCGGAAGACCCGCCGCATGCCGCCGCTGATCGCCGCCCCCACCCCGCCAAACCCGCCGCCGGCCCCGTGGCCGCCCCCGGACCGGCAGCACCCGTTCGCCCGGCTGGCCGGGCCGGACGCGGTCGTCCTGTGGCGGGACGCGGTCGAGTTCGCCTGGGTCGCCCTGCTCGACGAGGTCGGCGAGCCGTTCGTCCCGGACTGGCGGGCGTACGGGTACTACGCGAGCCCGGTGTACGGACGCCGCTGGGCCGGGTTCGCCGACCAGTGGTGGGTGCTGTTCAGCGATTGGGAGGCATGGGGCGGCATGGCGGTCGCCTACGCCTGGGTCGACAAGCGGACGGGCGACACCCGGGTGTGGGTGAACGAGGCGTACGACCCGGCGTACGAACCACTCGCGGACGCGGTGGCCGAGCGGGAGGCGTGACCGATCGTCACCTGGGGTCAGGCGCGAGTGCCGCCCGGGCCCGCCGTCGTACCCTTCCGGCCACCGCACCGGAGCCCCGCCAGGAGTTCAAACCCGCAGCGCGAACGAACCTCGGGGTGACAGGACACCAGTTGAACTTTTCCGGGCCGGCGTAGCCATGCTCGACGACCACCTTCAGCGGCTGATCCTTGCGGCCTGATCGCTGGCAGCGGGAAGCCGCTTCGTCAGCGATCGCTCGCGGGCGGCGGCGGACCAACCGAATCGGCGCGACCACGCCGACTGCCACTTGCCGGCGCATTTCCGCCCGTCATCATTGGGCTGATGAAGTTCGTGGTGCCGGTCAAAGCCTCGACGCTCTACCGCCTGATCGAGGAAACGGGCGGCCGACTGTTGAACGCGTCGGGGTTCGACCGTGTCGGGCCGCGCACTTGGGTCCGCAGCACGAAGGTGCCGATCCGCGAGTTGATTTACTTCCGCCCGCCGCACTCGTATCTCGGGGCCACGCCCGTCTGGGCGTTCTCCCTCGACTACGTTCCTGACGCGCACCACACGAACAACTTCGAGGTCCGCTGGCACGCGCGTGCAGAGCGGGTGGTGTTCGACCTGGGGTACGACCCGCTCGAATACGACTGGAACGGGAGGCCGCGGTGGTCGATTCCCACCGACGAGGGACCCGGCTGCGCCCGGGAGCGGGCAGCGGCCGTGGTGCGGCTGACGCTCGAATCCGCCCTCCGTTCGTTCTTCGACCCGGTCGGGACCGTGGCCGACCTCCCAACCGCGTTCGAGGCCAAGCTCCGCCGCGCACCGTGGGCCAAGCACGGCCGCCCCCCTTGGGGTGCGTTCATGCCCCAGGAGCAACTCGCGTACGCGTTCACGCTTGCGAGACTCGGGCGACCCGACGAAGGCCGGGTTTGGCTGGAGCGGTTCACGGGGGGCGACCGGCTGATGCCCCGGGTCACCCGCCGGCACATCGGCGAACTCTACGACCTCGCCTCGGGTGGAGGGTAGCGGCCGGATTTTGCTGTCCGACGCCCAACCGTCCGCCCGACGCAACATGGTTGGACAAGGTGTAAAGAGTCAGTGTCCCCCCTCGGGGCTCGGTTCTCCTTGCCGTGAAGTGGTGGAGAAAGCGGAAAGAATGGATTTTAGTCGAAGGTTCAAGTGGGGTGGCCCAACCCTCGAACTGCCCCCGGGTCAGCGTCGGACCAGCACGCCTCGCAGGCCCGTTCCCACGGTACGATGCCCCCGTGCCCGACGACCCCGCCCGCCGCTGGCCCCCGCGCCGGGCCGCCGCCCTGGTCCTGACGCTCGCCCTCGCCGGGCTCGGGGCGTACGCCTTGGCCGCCGGCGTCGCCGACGCCCGCACGCTCTGGCTGCTCGGCGTCGGCGTCGTCCTCGGGACCCTGTACGTCGCCAACGAAGGCGAGCCGGTGGGGCGGCCCGCGGGTGAACGCGGACGACGACCCGTCCAACCTGTCGCCCCGTGTCTACCTGCCCGTCCTCGCCGTCGTCGTCCTGGTCGCGGCCGTCGCGTGGTACCTGTTCGCCCCGCGGCGGTGACGGCCCGTTCAAGGCCGGTCGGCCCGGCCACCCCTCACGAGTCGCCCCGAGGTACGATGGCCCCCGTGCCCGACGCCCCAATCGAAGGCCGCTCCGCCCCGCTCGACCATCGGCCGCCGAAGCCGCGGGGACGCTTGCGGGCCGGCCGCTGGGCCCGCTGGTGTCTCCACGCCGGGGTCGTGCTGATCATCATCGGCGCGGAGATCGCAGCCCTGCTCCCGCTCGTCCCGA
>JAQGHJ010000473.1 GCA_028288905.1 Phycisphaerales bacterium
CGAGGCCGCCCGCCCGGCCGGCGGGGCGTGGGTGTCGGCGACCAAGCCGTGACGCCGTCGGCCGCGCCAGGCCGAGCGGAGCGTCACATCCGCCCCGCGAGCCCGGCGTTCCCCCGGACCCCTCAGAACGCCAGCGTCACCCGCAGCGTGGCCGCCAGGGCGTCGCCGATCGTCGCGTCGCCGCCGGGGTGGATGATGTACTGCAGGTCCGGCTTCACGCTCAGGTACGACGTCACCTGGAAGTTGTACCACCCCTCGATCGACGTCTCGAAGTCCCGCGTGAAGCCGGCCCCGTCGGCCTCAGTGAGCCGGGCGGCCGACACGCCGACGCCGATCGTGTCCGGGTTCGCCTTCGGGTATGGGCCAACCCACGTGACGCCGACCGAGTAGTGGTCCGTCACCTCGGTCACCCGCCCGTCCGTGTGCCCGTACTGGGCGAACGCGTAGACCCCGTTCTCGTTCCCCTTGTCGTAGAACTTCGGGTGGACCAGCTTCTGCTCGACGATCGCGTACAGCCCGGCCGCCCCGTCCTGGGTGCCGCCGTCGAACCGGCCGAACGTCCCGTCGTGGTAGTGCCCGCCGACCACTGCCCGCCCGGGCAGCGTGTTCTCCGCCAGCAGCCACTTCGCCCCGACCTCGGCGATGTAGAAGAAGCTCCGGCCCGAGTGGAACAGCTTCGACGGGCCGTACTCGCCCGTCCGCACGCCGTCCTCGGCCCCGTTGCCGTCGTACACGCCGGCCCCGGCGTACAGCCAGCTCACCGGGTACACGAACACGTTCGCGCTCGTCGCCGCGTCCGGGTAGGTCGGCATCCACGGGTTCAGCGTCGGCGAGTGCCCGTACGACGAGTTCACGAACCCGCCGGCGTTCTCCGGCAGCGCGAACTCGCTGTTGGCGTCCACCTTCCCGATTTTCACCCGCACCCGGTTGTCCAGCAGCAGCTGCTCGTACCACACCTCGGCGATTTGGGTCCGGCCGTCGGCGTCGGCGTTGTCGAACCCCTGCACGTCCCCGGTCAGCTCCTCCGACCCGTTCCGCCCGTCCTGCTGCTGGAAGTCGACGCTGAACGTGCCGCCGGCCAGCCCGAACGCGGCCCGGGTGTCGAGGTTCAGCCGCAGGTCCAGCAGGTACCGGCTCGCCTCGGACCGCGTATCGATCCCGCCGCGGAGGTTCTTGGAGAAGTCCCCGGTGAACACGCCCTCGAACGTGATGCCGGCGTTCTCGAGCGCCGGCCGGAGCCCGCCCCACTTCAAGATGCGCTGGTCGAGCCGGTCGGTCGGCGGTGGGACGCCCAGATCCTTGGCGGTCGCGTTCAGCAGATCGTCGTCGTTGGCGAGGTCGTCGACGTCGGTGGCGACGGCCCGGCCCGGGCGGTCCGGGGTCTGCTGGGCGGCGGCCGACCGGGCGAAAACGGCCGCGACGACCGCGGTGGCGAGCACAGCTGCGAGGCTCCGGGCGCGCGGCAAGAGCGGCTGACGCATCAAATCCATTGCGATCCTCGATTCGGGAATTGAACTGAGACTGAGTCGCATTAGAATGCCATGTCTTCTTTAACTGCAACTGAGTCTCATCTCGGACCACGATCATGAAACACCGCTTCCTCTCGGCCGTCGTCTTGGCGGGTGCTGCCGCCTGCTCGACCTCCCGCTTCGCCGCGGCGGTCGACGCCGCGCCGCCGGCCGCCGCCGCAAAGCCGCCGGTGGTCCCGGCGGCGGTTGGGGACCGGGCGGGCGTGAAGAAGTACCTCGTCGAGGTGCTCGATTCGGTCCAGAAGGCAACGGGCGACCTGAAGGTGGCTGGCACCGAGTACGCCGACCTCGTCGCCAAGGCCGGCGGCACCCCGGCCGCCGCCGCCAAGGCCGACCCGCAGCGGGTGGCGGACCTCGTCCGGCGGATGCGGGACGCGTACCAGCGGATCGACAGCTACGGGTACGAGTACGTCGAGGGGATCGTCGCCGGCGTGCCGGCGCTGATGAAGTACGACGTCGAACTGGACAGCGGGGTGCCGGCCGCCAAGTCGACCATTCAGGACCAGGTCCCGCCGATCGTCATCCACGCCGGCCCGCTGACGATCGACAAGGAGGGGTCGCTGAACAACTACCTGATCGAGCCGACCGTCTTCGGCACGAACCCCCGGTTCACGAGCGGGCAGGCCGTGCTGCCGGGCCTCGGGGACAAGCCGGTCGGGCTGCCGAACCCGCAGCTGGTCGTCGCGCTGGCCGACTACGCGATCGGCGGGTACGGCCGGCTGCGGAAGGACGCCGACGCCTGGCAGCCGACGGACGCCGACTGCTTCCACATCATGGCGAACATGACCCCGACGCTGGCCGATTACTTCGAGGAGTGGAAGGAGAGCAAGAAGTTCGGGTCGGCCGCCGGCGGGCGGTTCGTCGCCGTCAGCCGGGTGTCGGACATGCGGGGGATTATGACGAGCACCCAACTGGCGTGGCAGGCGGTGCGGACGGGGGTGCGGGCGAAGGACGCCCCGCTGGCCGACAGCGTGTCGCTCGGGTACGCCCAGGTGCTGAAGTTCATCGACACGGTCGACGCCCGCGAGCAGAAGAAGCCGTTGAACGTCGAGACGATCGACGCGCTCGGCACGCAGGCGAAAGAGCGGGCGGACAAGCTGACCGTCCAGGCCGGGCAGGCGGCGGCGCTGGTCGGGGTGAACGTGGACGCGAAGTGAGGGGCGGATAGGAAAGGGGGAGAGTGGGGGAGGGGGAGATGGGGCGAGGGGGGCGGGCCAGGGCGAGGGCGACCGGACAGACGTCGGTCGCGGCTTGGTCGCTTCAGCGACCAGGTGGACGGCCCGTCGTGACGCGACCGCACCCAGCGCGGCGCGCGACCCGCGTTTCACCTCTCCCTCCGAGAGAGGTCGTCGCGGCGAAGCCGCGGCGGGTGAGGGTGATCGTCGAGCGGGCCTGCCGCTATCGGGCCAAATGGCCTCGCGAGCACCAGGCCGCTTCGACGCTAACCCTCACCCCCGCCCTCTCCCGGAGGGAGAGGGGGTCACGGGCTCGCCGCCCCGGCCCGCGCGGGCACCGGCCCGTGAGCCGACTGAAGAAGCCGACGAAGCCGAACTGACTCGTTCCCGACCCACGGACGGACCGTCCCGATGAAACCGTTCAGCCTTTTCGCCGCCGCCGTCGCCACGCTGTTCGCGGGCGTGCTGTCCCTGACCGCGCCGCCCGCCCGGGCGGCCGACGCCGCCGCCCCGGCCCCGGGCGTCGTCACAGCGCTAGCCGACTGGGCGGCGGCGGTCGACGACCGGCTCGTCGATTACTACTCCGACCCGACGGCCACCGGCCCGCTGCCGCCGCCGGACGCAGCGACGGCCGGCTGGGGCGATCCGGCCAAGGCGCTCGTCCGCGCGGCCGTGGCCTCTGCCCCGGGTACCGGCGACGTTGGGACGGGCTCGTCCCCGTCGACCCACGCGTTCCCGTTCGCCGCCGGCCGGCTCCGGGCTCGGGTGCAGCAGGCGGTCGTGCTGGAGATGGCGGCCGCCGTCCGGGCCGGGCGGGTGGTCGACGCCCAAGCGCTGCGGTGCGGGCTGACTTTGCCCCGCGGGGTGTCGGCGGCCGAGGGGGCGCTGGTCCTCCAAACGCTCGGCGGGCAGACCGACCCAGCCAAGCGGGCCGACGCCGCGCGGGTGCTCGCCCGCGAGGCGATCACCTGGCAGACGACCCGCGTCCGCGTCCTGCTCGACGAGGCGACTCGCTCGGCGGCCGCCAAGGACCACCCGATGCCCGGCCGGCTCCTGGAGCGACTCGGCGAGGCGGTGACACTCGCCGACCTGCCCGACGCGCTGCGAATCGAGGCGAACGTGCCCCCGGCCCCGCCGGCGGCCGGGGCCGACCTGCCCGCCGCGCTCGCCGCCGTCGCCGCAAGCGACTGGGCCAACGTCCCCGCCCCGCTCGCCGAGCTCCGCAAGGCGGTCGAGGAGCGGCTCCCGAGCCTGCTCACGCCGGACGAGCGGAGCCGCCGCGAGCGGCTGCTGCTGAAGATCGTCCAGCTCGTCCCGCAGGAGTATTCCGCCGGCGTCCGGGACGGACAGGTCGCCGTCCCGCTGGAGTACCGCGAGGCCGTCACGTTCACCGCCCAGGCCCGGCAGATGGTCGGGGAGCTGGCCCCACTGTGGCTGGCCGACCCGTCCGCCGCGCTCGCGCCGGCCGTCCGGTCGCTGGAGGAGAAGCTGGAGGCCGCGGACGGCATGATCGCCGCCAAAGCCACGGCCGGCGAGGTCGAGGCCGCGTTCGCGTCCGCCGGCGACCTGCTCAAGGGCGCGTTCGGGATCACGCTCCGCCGCAGCGGCACGACGGCCGACATCGTCGACGAGGTGATGCTCGAGACCCGGTCCGTGCTGACGGCCAGCCTGTCCGCCGCCATGGCCGGCCGGTGGGCCGACGCCGAGCGGCTGCGGGTCGAGGCGTACACGACGTACGACCCGGAGCTGGAGGCCCGGCTCATGCCCCGGGACCCGCAGCTGGCGCTGGACATCGAGCGGCTGCTGCTCGACGGGCTCGACGACGCCCGGCCCGGCGTGAAGGAGCTGCTCGACCGCCGGGCGTCCGACGCCGACCTCCAGGCCGGGTATGCCCGGGTGGCCGAGTCGCTGGACAAGGCGGCGGCGATGCTCAAGAGCGGGATCAGCCCGACGGCCGCCGCGATGAACGCCGCCAGCATCGTGCTGCGGGAGGGGCTGGAGGGGCTGCTGGTGGTCGTCGCGATCTTCGCCGGGCTGCGGGGTGCCGAGAACGCCCGCCGCCGCCGGCTGATCTGGCTCGGCATCGCCGCCAGCATGGCCGCGACGGCCGGCACTTGGGTCCTGAGCCAGACGCTGATGACCAGCCTGCGGTCCCACGGGGAGGTGATCGCGGCCGTCACCGGCATCCTGGCGATCGGTGTGCTGCTACTGATCACGAACTGGCTGTTCCACCAGGTGTACTGGCGGCAGTGGGTGACGACGCTCAAGACGCAGGCGACGGAGGACGGCGGGAGCCTGTGGCAGCTCGTGTCGGTCGGGTTCCTCGTCGGGTACCGCGAGGGGTTCGAGACGGTGTTGTTCCTCCAGAGCCTCGTGCTCGACGCGGGCGGGCAGTCGGTGGCCGTCGGGGTGACGGCCGGGTCGGTCGTGCTGCTGGGGCTCGGGCTGGCCGCGCTGTGGGTCGGGCTGAAGCTGCCGTACTTCAAGATCCTGATGGTGACGGCGCTGATGATCGGGGTCGTGCTGATCACGTTCGTCGGCGGGACGGTCCGGGCGGCCCAGACGGTCGGGTGGCTGCCGGTGCACCGCCTGATGCCCGGGTCGTGGCCGGCGTGGCTGGGCAACTGGCTCGGACTGTACAACACGTGGGAGAGCGTGATCGGCCAACTCCTGACGGCCGCCGTCGTGCTCGGGACGTGGGCCGTCGCCCGGGCGCAGGCGAAGCGCAAGAGCGCCAAGCGGCGGCAGGAGCGGGCGGCCGGCGCGCCGTCGCAACCGCAGCGGCCGGCGATCGCGTGAGCCTGGCGGCGGCGGCGGCGGCGGCGGCGGCGCA
>JAQGHJ010000475.1 GCA_028288905.1 Phycisphaerales bacterium
TTGCCCGCCCGAACCATACCCCGGTCGTCGAGCTTGACCTTGAAGAAGTTCGTCAACAGGTCGTGCGCGACCGCCCCGCTGGCGGCCATGATCAACCCGCTGACCGTCCCGAGCACGGTGGTGAACGCGATGGCCGAGATGATCGCGAACAACAGCTCGCCGTACTCGCGGGCGAGCAGCGGGGCAGCCATGTTCGTGTCCTTCATCGGGGCGAGCGACGTCATCGCGCCGAGCCCGAGGAACAGCGTCAGCACGTAGAAGAACCCGATGCTGGCGATGCCGACCACGGTGCTCTTGCGAGCGGCGGCCGCGTCCTTCACGGTGTAGTACCGGATCAGGATGTGCGGCAGCGACGCGGTCCCGGCGAACAGCGCCAGCATGAGCGAGACGAAGTCCAACTTCTTCCGCCAGTCGTCCGTCCGCACGCCGGCGAACAGCGGGTGCGACCCGGGTGTCAGGAAGGCGGCCCCGCTCGTGACCACGGGCGTGTACGTCGTCTGGCCGTCCTTGGTAGCCCCGGCCTTCCACTTGACCATCTCGCTGTTCTGGACCGATGTCACATATTCCAACGGCCCGACCGGGCCCGTCTCGGCCTTGCCGCCGGGCAACTTGGTGATCGTGCCGATCGGGAACGTGCCGCCGGTTCTGGCCCCGTTGTCCGGGGCCGTCATGGACGTCGCGGCGGCCGCCTCCGGGTGGGCCGTCAGACCGCGGCGGAGGATCAACACCGTCAGGATCAGACAGAAGAAGACGAGCAGCGACCCCTTGATGAACTGCACCCACGTCGTCGACACCATGCCGGCCGTCGCGACGATGAAAATCACTACGACGCCAACGATCAGCACCCCCGCCTCGTGCGGGAGCCCGAGCAGCGGCTTGATCAACGACCCCGCCCCGACCATCTGCGGGATCAAGTACAGCAGGCTGACCAGCAGCGTGCTGACGGCCGCCGACAACTTGATCCCCCGGCTGTCGAACTTCGAGTCCAGCGCGTCGGCGAACGTGAACTTGCCGAGCCGCTTGATCGGCTCGGCGATCACGAAGAGCGCGACCACCCAGCCCGCCAGAAAGCCGATCGAGTACAGGAACCCGTCGTACCCATAAAACGCGAGCATCCCGCAGATGCCCAGGAAGCTGGCGGCCGACAGGTAGTCCCCTGCGAAGGCCACGCCGTTCACGAACCAGTGGATTTGTCCGTGGGCGGCGTAATACCCCTTGGCGCTCTTGGCCTTGCGGCCGAGCCAGAAGCTCAGCCCGAGCACAAACCCGACGAACGCGGCGAACACGAGAAACGCCGGCCAAGAAAACCCGTCGGCCGCCGCGAGTGTAAGTATGTGAAGGTTCAAGGCGTGCCCTCCGTCCCGAGCGCCGCCTCGACCTCCGCCTCGGTCGCCGTGCGGATCTCTGCCGGCGGCTCCTGCCGGCAGAGCACCATGTAGACCAACGCCAGCATGAACGCCGCGGCGATTAGCCCGAGCCCGTACACGACGGCCAGGTTCGCCCCGGCGAGCACCGGCTTGGCCATCGCGGTCGGGGCGAGGGCGGCGATGCCGATGAACCCGCCGTACAGGGCGAAGTAGAGGAAGAACAGGATCAGGCCGACGCGGGCGTTGTGCGCCCACGAGGCCGGCGGCGGGCCGGCGGGGGGAGACGGGTCCAGCACGGGGTGGGTCCTCCGGGGTGACGAGGGGCCCCGGCATTGGACCGGAAACAGGCGGGCGACGCAAAGCGGGCTCGGCCGGCCGACGCGGGCGGCCCGGCCGCGGGGCCTTGAGGTCAGTCGCGTTCGAGCACCTGCCGCCACCGGAGCGGCATTGCCGCGAACGCCGCGGTGTAGGTCGCGTCCAGCGGCGGCGTCACGCAGGCGTCCCGGGCGAGAAATAAGGGAGTGTCCGGTACCAGGTCGCCCACCGCCAAGTGCTGGACGAACGCGCGGTTCCCGTTGAAGGCCTCGTACGCGATCGTCGCAAGTGGCTTGCTCGCTGGCGGGTCGTACGCCTGGCCGGCCACGTCCTCCCAGACGGCCGCGTGCACGCCTTTGGGGTCCCGCAGACCCGGTGGGAAGAGGTCGACGATCATCAGGTGGACGTCGTTCAGCAGCAGTGTTGTGGCCTTATCGATGAACTGGCTTATTGCCGAGGCGCTCGATTTGTTGCCCGGAGACACAATTTCGATCACTGCTACCATCCGGTCGTCGCTGAGATGGCGAATGACCATCGACTTCTGCTTCTTGAGGTAAAAACTCACCTCGGTTGCGGCAGTGGGCTTGAGCAGTGAGAAGTGCCGTCCCGCTGCCGCTTGGACCGCCTGCGCCGGCCATCGCACCACCGGCCCCACCGACCCCCGGCAGCCCGCCGACGCGCTCCAGAGTCAGAACGCCTGGACCATATTTGCCGGCCTGCTGCTCCAGCAAGGCGTAGAAGTCATCAGGTAGTAGACCGCGATTAAGGGCGTCACCTATTCCCCAAAGCCAGCCGTGGTGGAACGCGTGGAATATTCCAGCGTCCACG
>JAQGHJ010000510.1 GCA_028288905.1 Phycisphaerales bacterium
CCGCGACGGCTTCCGCGCCGCTCACCCGCAGCTCGGACTTGCCCCGGGCGAGCGTGATGGGTTGGCCGCCGGTGCCGCCGGAGACGGCGACGAGCGGCGACAGCGCGATCCGGAACGCGGCCACGTCCTTGCCACGGTTGGTCAGCGTCCAATCCGTCGCGTCCGGCCCGAACGCCATCAGGAGCGTGACCTGCCCGTCGCCGCACGACAACAGGTCAGGGCCAAGCTCGCGGACGTCGGACAGGACCCGTGCTCCGAACATGGCCGGGATGCTCGTCCCGCCGGCAGCCCCGGGCGCGTTGGAGAGGAACTGCTTCCCGCGCACGCAGAAGCTGGTGACCTGGCCGTCTCCTGCGACCGTGACCTCGTACCCCGGCGTCGCCACCCGCCGGGCCGCCGGCCGCCGCTGCACCTCGACGTCCGGCGCGGGGAGGTCGTCCGTCCGGAACGGCGCGGCGGGCAGCCCGGAGCGGTTCGTCAGCGTCGCGTCGGGCACCCCGGCCCAGGCGTACCGGACCGTCCGGGGCGACGGCACCCGGTCGCTGCGGAGGACGACGCTGTCGCCGTCGATCTCGGCGGCGGCGTACCGGTACAGCCCGTCCGGCCCGGCGACCGCGAACCCACGGATTCCGCCGGCCGCCGCCAGCCCGTCGCCGCCGGTGTCGAACGTGACGCGGACGGCCGCTCCGTCAACCGCGGCTCGCTTGAACACGGGCCCGCGGGCGATGGTGTCCTGCGCGTAGACGTCCCGCCGGGCCGCCAGCGCCGCGCGGCGGCCGACCTCGTGCTTCCGCTTCGGGTGCAGGTCGAATCCGTCGTTCGTGTTGATGCCGACGACGAGCGAGGCGCGGGGGGTGGCGGCCACGGCCTTCGCCTGGGCCTCGCGGATACACGGCCAGTGCAGGCCGCTCCCCGCCTGCGCAAAGTCCGGCAGCTGGACCACGACGAACGGCAGGTCGGGAGCGTCGAACCGCTCCCGCCACGCCCCGACCAGTGTCGCGAGCAGACCCGGGTAAGCGGCCGGGCGGTCGGCGTTCGCCTCGCCCTGATACCAGACGACGCCCCTGATCGGGGCCCGGCCCAGCGGGGCGATCATGGCGTTGTAGAGCATGCCCGGCTTGATGCCGAACATCGAGTCGCTGAGGTCCTTGGGGTCGAGCCGGGCCAGGGCGTCGGCCGGGATCCACCCCTCGCAGGCCGTCCCGCCTACCGACGCGTCGACCACCGCCAGCGGCACGCCGGCGAGCGCCGGGTCGGCCAGTAGCTCCGTCGCGAAGTAGTAGCCGACCGCCGAGAAGTCGCGGGCCGCCGCCGGCGACGCCGCTTGCCACCGTATCTTCGCCGACGCCTGCGGCGTCGCGCTCCACCCCTTGCCGACCGTGCAGAGGCGGAGCGTCGGGTACCGGCCCGCCCGCGCCGCCACCGCCTCGGCGTCGTCGCACTCCTTCAGCGGCATCTGCATGTTGCTCTGGCCCGCGCAGAGCCAGACGTCACCGCACAGGACGTCGTCGACCACGACGGTCTTGCCGCCGGAGGTGGTCGTCAGCCGGTGCGGCCCGCCGGCCGGCAGGGGCGGCAGCTCGACCTGCCAACGCCCGTCCGCCCCGACCCGCCCGGTGACGGCCCGGGGCCCGACGCTCACGTCGACTGCCGTGCCGGGCTCGCCCTCCCCCCAGACCCGGACCACGCGGTCCCGCTGGAGCACCATGTGGTCGGCGAACGGCGACGCCAGCGTCACGCCCGCCGCGCGCAAGGGGGCGGCAACGAACGTGGCCAGCAGGGCGACGACTACGCCCCATGCCGCCGTCCGGCGGCGGGCGACGTCCGGCGGGTAGAATCGGGGTCCGGCCGGGTGGTGGGGACGGGTCATGAGAACTCCTCTACGGGCGGACTGCGGCCCCGCCACGGCCGCCGACCGCGTGTTATACTCGCGCCCGCGCGTCGGGGCTTGTTGGCACGGCGGGAACCCATCACCCGGGAAGACAGTCGGCCATGACCGAAGCATTCGAGACGGATCTGACGGCCGTCGGCCGGATCGACGCCGTGCAGCAGATCCTCGAGGTCGTGTGCCGCACGACCGGGCTCGGGTTCTCGGCCGTCGCCAGGGTGACCGAGAGCCGGTGGGTCGCGTGCGCGGTGCGGGACGAGATCGCGTTCGGGCTGAAGCCGGGCGGCGAGCTGAAGCTCGAGACCACGATCTGCAACGAGATCCGCCAGAGCGGGCGGGTCGTGGCGATCGACCACGTCGCCGAGGATGCCGCGTACTGCGGCCACCCCACGCCGGCGATGTACGGGTTCCAGAGTTACATCTCGGTCCCGATCACCCGCGCCGACGGCCGGCTGTTCGGCACGCTGTGCGCCATCGACCCCCGCCCGGCGAAGGTGAACACGCCGACGACCATCGGGATGTTCGAACTGTTCGCCGACCTGATCGCCCGCCACATCGACGCCGCCGACCGGGTCGCCGCCACCGAGGCCGCCCTGCTGAACGAGCGGGAGGCGTCGCAGCTCCGGGAGCAGTTCATCGCGGTGCTCGGGCACGACCTGCGGAACCCGCTGGCGGCCATCAGCTCCGGGGTCGACCTGCTCAACATCCTCCCGCACAGCCCGGACGCCAACGACGTGATCGCGATGATGCGGCGGAGCACCGCCCGGATGGCTGCCCTGATCAACGACGTGCTGGACTTCGCCCGCGGCCGGCTCGGCGGCGGGCTGGCGGTGCGGCGGACCGACGGCGCCGGGCTCGGGGCGGCGATCGAGCAGGTCGTCACCGAGTTGCAAAGCGCGTGGCCGACCCGGGACGTCCGCCGCGAGATTGCCTTGGCCGACGCCGTTCCGTGCGACGCGAACCGCATCACGCAGATGCTGTCGAACCTGCTGGCGAACGCCCTCACCCACGGCGACCCGAACGGGCCGGTCTGGGTGCGGGCCCGCAGCGGCGGCGGCGGGTTCGAGTTGTCGGTCGCGAACGCCGGCAAGCCGATCCCCCCGCACGTCGCCGAGCACCTGTTCAAGCCGTTCACCCGCGGGACGGCCCGGCCCGGGCAGCAGGGCCTGGGCTTGGGCCTGTACATCGCCGCCGAGATCGCACAAGCCCACGCGGGGACGCTGGGCGTCGCGTCCACGCCGGAGGAGACGCGGTTCACGTTCCGCATGTCGACCGCGTGACGGCCGGTCGTCGGCCGAATGCCGCTACGTCCGCCCGCCGCCCGGTTGTATACTGCGCGGGTCCGGCGGAGGCCGCGGGTGCTCGGCAGCCCCCACCGTCGGGACGCTACACGTTGTTACACGGCGCTACACCCGCCGGCCACGCGGGACACGCGATCCATGGGCGAAAAAGAGATCCGGGCGAAATACGGCGGCAAGCTGGCCAAGGCGGTCAACCGGGCGATCCGGGCGGAGGTCGGCGGGGGCGGCAAGGCCTTGGACAAGCTGACCGAGTTGGCCGGGGCCGCCCGCCACAGCGGGTGGAAGGACAAGGATGGCAAGGACACCCCGGAGGCGACCGCGTACTACAAGCACCTGAAGGACGTCGTCGGGGGGATGGAGACGGAGGTCTGCCGCCGCTGGGGCATCCAACTCGAACAGGCCGGGCGGTAACGGGTCTGACGGGCGCGGATGCCATTCAATGAGACCTGCGGGGGCCGTACTCTGCTTTGGGCCCACGCCGGATGGGGCCAGTACCCGTTGCGGCCGTCCGCGACGGTGACACCCGCGTGCCCAGCGTGATAGGGTGGCCCCGGCATGTACGAAGACCCTAACGAGTACGAGGAGCCGAGCGGGCGGCCGGACGACGCGCCGTCCGACCCGGCGGCGCGGGCCCGGGAGAAGGCCGACGAGCTGCGGGCGCACGCCGAGCGGGCGGCCGTGTTCGAGGGACACCGGAAATTCGACGCCCGCCTGATCCCGGGGCTGGACGCCGACCTCGCCCGGGACGTGCAGCGGCGGTTCGCCCTGCTGGAGCGGTCGCGGTCGCCCGAGAGCCCGGTGCTGCCGGCGGCGTCGGCCGCGGACGCCGCCGCCTTGCTCGCGCTGCCCGAGGCCGGCGGGCCAACGACGAACGACTACCATATCCGCCGCCGGCCCGGCGAGGTCCTGATGGTCCGCTGGCTGGCCGGCGAGCAGGTCGAGACGTTCTACGCCCGTGCCCAGGCCCACTTCGACGCCGCGATCGAGGGGTACCGCGAGGACGAGCAGCAGTCCCACGGGTGGAAGCAGGACCCGAAGACGGCCGCCTACCTCAAGGCGCTGGAAACGGTCGACGTGCGGATGGCCGACCGGTACCTCCGCGACCCGATC
The DNA here is from genome assembly GCA_028288905.1 of Phycisphaerales bacterium. Taxonomy (GTDB): domain Bacteria; phylum Planctomycetota; class Phycisphaerae; order Tepidisphaerales; family Tepidisphaeraceae; genus Humisphaera. The sequence continues at coordinate 4,300 of JAQGHJ010000510.1, forward strand.
AAGCAGCACGGGCTGTTCGTCCTGTCGACGCAGGCGGCCGACGAGTTGGACGTCCTGCACCTGAGCGACGTGCTGATGGGCGTGTCGCCGGCCGACGTGGTCGGGGCCGCGTCCGCCCCGCCGGACGACGGGCCGACTGAGCAAGACCGCGCCTGGTACTACAAGCTGTTCTCCCTCCGCGGCGCGGCAGGCGGCGTCGAGCGGATGTGCTTCTTCACCTACCTCCAAAAGGCGGACGACTCGTTCGACTTCGACTGACGGGCGGCCGGCGGAGGCGACGATCCGTTCGGGGCCGCCAGCGGTGCCGGCAGCCGTACGGTGCGCCCCGGCGCTAGCGTTATCGGCCGAAGCTGCGGAGGAGAGGCCCTGCCGGCCTACCGGCCGACGTCAATTTTCCACACCCAACCGCCCGCTTCGCGGCACCGTAGTCACGGATGATCGGTCGGGGCGGGGTTCTGCAAAGGCGGCAGGAATTGGGGGTTGCCCGTCCCGTACCACCCGGCCGATCATCCGGCCGGTTCGCCCGGCCGATAAGACGCAATGCAAGCTTCCCTCACGGCCGGGGGCGAGGATCGGAGGATCGAAGGCATGTCGTTCGTACCCGCGGAACATCCCGGTTCGTCCGCCGAGCGGCCCCGGGGCGACGCGGCGTGGGTCGACGCCGCCGTCGAGGCGCAGGCCGACCTGCACGCCGGCGAGATGGATCCTCCGGCCGTCCTGCGGGCGGTGGTCGACCGCGTCCGCTCGCTCGCCGGGGCGGACGAGGTCGTCGCTGAGTGGACGGGTCCGTCCGGAGAGGTCTGCCGCGCGGCCAGCGGCGCGGCTGCGGGCCAAATCGGCGGTGCCGGACTGGCCCGGGCCACGTCCTTTGGGCTCGTGCGGTGGGCCGGCGAGGCCGTGTGCTGCGTCGACACCGAGGCGGACGACCGGGTGGACCGGGACGCGTGCCGGCGGGCCGGGGTCCGGTCACTCGTCGCGGTCCCGCTGCGGGACGGCGGGCGCGTGGCCGGGGCGCTGGAGGTGCGGTCTGCCGCCCTGAACGCGTTCGGGGAACGGGACGGGCCCGGACTGCGGCTGATGGCCGGGCTGCTGTCTACGGCCGCCGGGCGCGGAGCCGAGTCGGCAGCGCTGCGGGCGAGCGAGGAGCGGTTCCGCGGGGCGTTCGACGCCGCGTCGATTGGAATGGCCCTCGTCGCCCCCGACGGGCGGTGGATCAAAGTCAACCGGGCCGTCTGCGACATCGTCGGATACTCTGAGGCCGAGCTGCTGGCGACGAGCTTCCAGGCGATCACCCACCCGGACGATCTGGAGGCGGACCTGTCGCAGGTCCGGCGGCTGTTGGCCGGCGAGGTCCAGTGCTACCACCTGCCGAAGCGGTACTTCCACAAGGACGGGCGGGTCGTGTGGGTGTTGCTGAGCGTGTCGCTCGTCCGGGACGCCGGCGGCGGGCCGCTCTACTTCGTGTCCCAGATCCAGGACGTAACCGAGCAGCGGCGGGCGGAGTGGTTGGAGGCGGACCGGCGGCGGGTGCTGGAGCGGGTGACCGGGAGCGGGTCGCTCGACGACGTGATGGGGGCGGTCGCCCGGCTGGTCGAGCGGCAGGCGGACGGCACCCGGGCGTCCGTGATGCTGCTGGACGAAGGGCAGGTCCGGGTGGCGGGGCCGTCGTTGCCAGCGGCGTTCGCGGCCGCGGTCGGGCCGCACGCCGTGACGCTCGCCGCCCGGCTGTGCGGGCGGGACCCGGCCGCGGACGAACAGGGTGGGGATCCGAACGGCGGCGCGGGCGTAGCGATAACCGTCATCGCCGACGACCCGCTATGGGGTGAATTCCGCGACGCCGCCGCCGCCGGCGGGCTCGCCTGCTGCTGGTCCCTGCCGGTGCGGGCGGCGGACGGGCAGTCGTTGGGACTCATGGCGGTCTACGCCGACCGGTCCCGCCGGCCCACCGACGCCGAGGCCCGCGTGCTCCGGGCGGCCGCGGGACTGGCGGTGGTCGCGATCGAGCAGCGGCAAGCCGTCGGGCAGCTCGCCCATCGGGCGACGCACGACACGCTCACCGGGTTGCCAAACCGCGTGCTGTTCGAGGACCGGCTGGCGCGGGCGCTCGCCCAGTCCCGGCGGGACGGCCGGCCGGTCGGGCTCTGCCTGCTCGACCTCGACCGGTTCAAGCAGGTGAACGACACCCTCGGGCACGAGGCCGGCGATGCCCTGCTCCAGCAGTTCGGCCACCGCGTGACCGGAGTCATCCGGGAGGCCGACACGCTCGCCCGTGTCGGCGGGGACGAGTTCGCCCTCGTCCTGCCGGGCCTGTCGGACCCGGCCGACGCGGCCGCCGTCGCCGCCAAGGTCGTCGCCGCCATGGCCGCCCCGTTCCTGATCGGCGGGGCCGACCGCCCGGTCACGTGCAGCGTTGGGATCGCCCTCTACCCGGTTGACGCCGCCGACCCGCCCGCCCTGCAGCGGGCGGCCGACGCCGCCATGTACCGGGCCAAGCGCGGCGGCCGCAACGGGTTTGCGGCCGCGGCCGGCGACATCCCCGCCGAACCCGAACCGGCGGCCTCCGGCCGCCCGCCCTTCTACGGTTAGCGCATCTCAAGGTCTGCAGCGGCCGCCTCGCGCGGGCCGCCGCCCTAGAAACGACTCCTACCGCGGGCCCACCGTCGCCGAAGGCCCGGCGGCGTGGGAAAGCGCCTCGGCCGGGACCTGCCGCTTCTCACCCCCTGGGCCGGCCCAGGACAAGGTCAACCGCGGCCCCGCCCCGCCGCCCGCCTGCCGGGCGTAGGACAGGGCGATCGGGTGCCGGCCCGCCTTCAACAGGATCGACCCGGCGACCTCCCCCCCGACGACGTGACCGTAGTCGGCGTCGACCACCGTCGCCTCGTGAACCCGCAAAAGTGCTGCGGCGTCGGCGGAGACGAAGAACGTGTACGCCCCGTCCGCCGGCACCTCGACGAACCCGCTGAAGTGGACCGCAAGCCCGCCCGCGCCGGGCCCCGCTGGGGCGGCCGCGGGCTTGGGGCGGACCGCCGATGGGTCCGGCAGCGGCGACACGCCGGCGTTCGTCCCGCCGATGGCTTCCCACTGCGGCGCCCACGGGAACGACCGGTCCACGGCCTGCCAAGCCAAGCCCGGCTTGGCGGCCGGGGCGGCGACGGGCGGCAACGGTTCCGTGTCGTACGGTCGAGGCGCGTCGGCGCTCGGCCGGCGGACGCGAAGGACCGTGTCCTTCATCCGCTGCTGGAGCGCCGCCATGTCGGGCCGGGCGGCGAGGTTCCGCGCCTGCTTCGGGTCGTTGACCGCGTCGTAGATTTCGAACGGGTCGGCGTGAGCGGCGACGTCATACCGCACGCCGACGTAATCGCCGATCCGCAGCGCCTGCATCTGCCGCCGGAGGCGGTTCCGGCGGGCCGGTTCGAACGCGTCGAACTTCGGCGTCCGGCCGCCCTCGAAGTACTCGACGTACACCCGCGGCTCGGCCTGGGACCCGGACCCGGTCAACGCCGGCAGCAGGCTGACGCCGTCCGACCGTGCCGGGGCGGGCACTCCGGCGAGGGCGGCTAGAGTCGGCATCCAGTCCGGGAACGACGACGGCACCTTGCTCACCCGCCCGGTCGGGATGGCGGCCGGCCACCGGGCGACCGTCGGTACCCGCAGTCCGCCCTCCCAGCAGTCCCGCTTGATCCCATCGAACGGGCCGTAGCTGCCGAAGAACGTCGGGCGGTACGGCTGGTCCTTCAGGTAAGACTCGATGCTCGGGCCGTTGTCCGACGTGAACACGACGAGCGTGTTGTCGTCGATCTTCAGGTCCTTCAGCAGGTGCAGCAGGTCGCCGATCGCATCGTCGATCCGCCGGACGCTGGTCGCGTACCGCTTGTACACGTCCGGCCACGGCACCTCGGGGGTGGCCGGGTTGCCGTCGTCGTCGTATGTGGCGGCGGCGTAGTCGGGGTGGTACCAACCGTCGACGGTGCCGCCGGCCGTGTTGATCATTCCGCCGGGCTTGCCAGCCCACTGAAGCCCGCCCACCAACCCGCCGCCGGCCGGGTACGCCGTCGTCGGCAGCTCGCACGCCGCGTGCGGCGTGTCGAACGCCAGGTAGAGGAAGAACGGTTTGGCGGGCCGCGTGGTGGCGGCGGCCGCGGCGGCGTGGTCGACGACCCACTTCTTCGCCCGGGCGGCGAACAGGTCGGTGGTGTAGCACTTGTCGAGTCCGGCCGACACTTCGGTGCGGTTGTCCCACACCTCCTTTGCCCCGCGGTAAACGCCCTCCTTCGGGTAGTGCTCGTGCCCGTCCGCGTGGCGGACGTACCCGTAGTAGTCGTCGAACCCGCGGTTCAGCGGGTGGGCCGGCCAGTCCGGCGGGCGGGTGTTGGGCTTGCCCTGCAGGCCCCACTTCCCGACCGCCCCGGTCGCATACCCGGCGTGCCGGAGCACGGTCGCTAGCGTGTGGTTGTCCTCCAGGGCCTTGTCGAACTGGTTATCTCGAACGTTGGCGTGCCCCTGGTGGACGCCGAGCAGCAACGATGCCCGCGCCGGGGCGCACACGGGCGCGGAACAGTAGTGGTCTGTCAGCCGGACTCCGCCGGCCGCCATCGCGTCGAGGTTCGGCGTCAGGTGCGCCGGGGCGGCCCGGTCGGCCGCCGCCCGCCGGCCGTTCTGGAAGAACGCCCCGAGGTCCCCGTACCCGAGGTCGTCGGCCAGAATGAAGATCACGTTCGGCCGAGCGGGAGCGGCGGATGTTGCGGGAGCGGCGGGCGCCGCGGCGGCGGGCTGGCAGGCGATGGCCGCCGCGATCGCGACACACGCGGCGAACAGGATCCGATGTGGGAGCATGCCAGTCGTCGCCTCCGATAGACCCGGGATTTCGCACGCGCGACCGCGTGGGGAGCGACAATACCGGCAACCAGGTGGCATTCGCTATTGGCCGCCTCGCGCGCCCGCCGGCCACACCCGCAGCGCCAGATCGACGACCGGCAGCAATTCGGCCGGCCCCGCCCCGCCGGCCGACTGGACGGCCAGCCCGTGCAGCACGGTCGCGACGTACTTGGCCAGCTCTGCCGGGCACGTGCCCGGCGGCAGGTCGCCGTCGGCGGTCGCCCGCTCGAACCGCCGCCGCAGCGCCGCCTCCGTCGCCCCCCGTCGGGCAACCAACTCCAGTCGAACCGGCTCGGCGGATGCCCCGCACGCCAGCGCCGCCTGCACCAGCAGGCACCCCGGTGCCTCGTCGCCGTCCCCGCTTCGCCCGCCGAGGGCGGCCCCGCGGAGCAAGTGCTCGGCCGCCTGCCGGGCGGTCGGCTGGGCCAGCGCGTCCCCCAAGAGTCCGCCGGTCCGCTCGACGTACCGGTCGACCGCCCGGCGGAACAGCGCTTCCTTGTTCCCGAACGCCGCGTACAAGCTCGGGCGGTTGATCCCCATGGCCGCCGTCAGGGCGCCCAACGACGTGCCCTCGAACCCGTGCCGCCAGAACAGCCGCATCGCCCTGTCCAACGCCGCCTCGGCGTCGAACGCCCGCGGGCGACCCCGCGAGGTGGCCGGTCGGTTGATTCCCATGCCGCGAATGATACCGAACGTGATCAATCCTCCGCCCCCAGCCGCAGCGGGGGAACGTCCACGCTCCCTGGCGGCTGGGTCGCCGTCGCGAACAGTCGATGTGCAGGCGTCCGCGGGTAAACCGTTAATGATTCCGACGCTGGTGAGGGTGTCGGACGTGGCCGATGGGCCGTGGTCGAATCAAGCGAAGGACAGGCGACAGGACGAGGACGGCCGGCGCGGGGGTCTGCCACCGTCGGCCGTCCTCGCAGGCCGCCGGTTGATGTGTGACCGCGCCTCCGCGCACTCACGGGCGGGCGGCCGGGCGGTCCGGCTCGACCCGCGTCGCCCCGGCTAACATATGGCGGCCGACCGCCTCTAGCAGCCGCCGCCAATCGGCGGCCGACTCGGCACGCGAGGCGTCCGAACTCGCCGGGACACCGGCTAAGGCCTCGCCGATCACCTCCAGCAGCGTTTCGACGACCGGCGGGTAATCGGCCGCCCGGACGCCGGCCCGGGCGTGGTCGGCGCCGAGCTGTCGCAGCGGCTCCTCGAGCGCGTCGAGCATCGCCAGGTTCAGTGCGATGAGCTCGAGCGACGCGGCGAGGTGCCGTTCCTGGAGCGTCAGATCGTCCCGGAACAGCGGCCGCAGGTCCGGCCGCCGCGCGAACAGCCGGCGGTAGAACGCCGCCGTCAGCTCCGGCATCCGCGGTGCGAATGACGCGTAGCTCTCCCGGACCCGCCGAAGTGCTTCTGGGCTCATTGACGCTCCTTCTAAACCCCGGCCCCCTTCCTTCTAGTGCGCCGTCGGATTCGATCCGACCAAATTATCAGTAATCGTTGGTAGCGGGCCGAGCCGGGAGGTAGATTCCTCTCCGCGGACCGCGAAGTGTGGTGCCGCCGACCGGAAAACGTAGGCCGACCATGCCCGATGACGCCGCAGTTCGACCGGCCGGGCACGCGCCGACTTCACCCGCCGCCGCGGGCCCTGCCCAACCCGTGCCGCCGGCGGCGGAGTGTCCGGGCCCCGCGCCGGACCCGGACGCCGCGTACGCCGAAGCGTTGCTGCCGTTGGTGTACGACGAGCTGCGGGCGCTGGCCGGGTCCCGCCTCCGCCGCGAGGCCCGCGGCGGGGCGGGACTGACGCTCCAGCCGACGGCGCTGGTCCACGAGGCGTTCCTCC
>JAQGHJ010000527.1 GCA_028288905.1 Phycisphaerales bacterium
GCCGCTCCGGCCTTTCACGGCGTTCGCGTGGCACCCGCCCGGGCCGCGGCCGCACGTGAAGCCGCTGTTCTGGGTCGGGAACGGCCAACCCGCGTGGGCGGCCGCCCAGACGTCGAAGCACATGGAAGATGGCACCCGGGTAATGCTCACGACGGCCTTAGTCGGCGACTTGCTGCGGAACCCGGAAGACCTCTGCCGCGGCCCCGACGGGCGGCCGGGGACCGAAATGGGCGTCTGGCCGGCGGCCGGGACCGCGGCGGTGGCGGCCCGGGTCGACGCGTACTTCGCCGCGATGGCGGCGGCCGGCGGGCGGGTCGACCACCTCGCCCTCGACTTCGAGGACGGGTACTCGAATTGGGGCATGACCGAGGCCCGACTGGCCGCGATCGGGGCCGACCCGCGGTTTCCCGCCTTGGCCGCGCGGCTCGGGTTCGCCGACCCGACCAAGGCCCTGCTGCAACGGTCCGGCCCGGGCGGCGAGTACCTGCGGTGGAACGCGGTGACGGACCGGACGGTGGCGGCCGCCCTGAACGCGGCCGTCACTGAGCCGGTCCGCCGGCACTTCCCGGCCGCCGGGGTGTCGAACTTCGGCGGGGCCGCGATGGCCCCGGCGCACGTGCTGCCGGACCTGAACGGGCACCGGCAGTACACGCTCGGGGACCCCGCCGGCACCCACCAGGCGCCGGCCGCGTACGGGGAGTGGGCCCCGGCGAACCTCCCGGGTGACTGGTCCCGCCCGTTCATGACCGTCGTGTACGCCGCCAACGTGGCCCGGGTGGGGGTGCTGTCCGGCGGGCAGCCCGTGTTGCCGTGGGTCGGATTCAAGAGTTGGACGGTCGACGGCCCGCACCGGGTCACGTGGGGTCGGACGCCGTACTGGGAGGAGGGCGTCGTGCACACCCTGCTCGGCGGCGGGGCGGACAACCTGCTGTTCTTCAACCCGGCCGACAAGCTCGTCCGCCCGCCGGACGACCCGACTCAGGGCGGGGCCCGCCCCGCGGACAACGACGCGCTGGAGGCGCTGATGGCCGACCTGGAACGTCAGGCCGGCGGGCACCGGGTGGTCGCCCCGCTGCCGGCGGCGGCCCCGGTGGCGTGGGACGCGTCGTTCGTCGTGTCGTCCGCCCGCCTGGCGGACGGGTCGACGCTGTCGCGGGTGACGTTCGCCGAACGGGCCGGGCACGCCGACCTGCGGGTCGGCGACCAAACGGTCCGCGTGCAGCGGCCGGCCGGGCAGGTCGGGGCGTGGGTGCGGGTGCCGGCAGGGCTGAAGGGAAGTGCGGGAGAGGGGAAGTAGGCGGCTGGGGACCAACGGCCGAATCTCGCGTCGCCCCCGGCCCCTGGTGCCGGCGGGTCGGCGGGGCACGCCCGGGGCCGTTTGACCCTCCCGTGGAGCCCCTCTATATTGCGTCGGTGCGAGCGATGCAGACCCACGGCCCGATGACGACGACGCGGACGACCGGCAGCCCCGGGCGGTGAGCGTCGCATTGCTTCGACACGAGCAAGACACGCCGCCCGGCCCGCAGTGGCCGGGCGGCTTCGTTTCCGCCCGGCGGGCGACGTGACTCGGAACACTCTCCCCGGGCGGGCATCGCGCCCGTCCGGCGGGGCGGCCGGCCTCCCCGGCACAGCGCAGGGAACGCGACCCATGGCTTCGATCAAACTCCCCGACGGCAGCGTGCGCGAGGTCCCGGACGGCACCACCGTCCTCCAACTCGCCGAGTCGATCGGCAAGCGGCTGGCCCAGGCCGCGATCGTCGGGCGGGTGGACGGCAAGCTCGTCGACGTGTCCAGGCCGCTGACCGGGACGCACGAGCTGTCGATCGTCACCGAGAAGGACCCGGACGCCCTGGGCGTCATGCGGCACAGCACCGCCCACGTGCTGGCCGAGGCCCTTCGCCACCTGTACGGGGCGAAGCTCCAGTACACGATCGGGCCGGTGATCGAGAACGGGTTCTTCTACGACTTCGAGTTCCCGGCCGGCGTCGCGATCTCGGCCGACGACCTGCCGAAGATCGAGGCGGAGATGGCCAAGATCGTCGCGGCCGACGAGCGGTTCACCCGGGAGGACGTCGCCCCGGACCGGGCGAAGGACCTGCTGCACGCCGAGGGGCAGCGGTTCAAGGACGAGATCATCGACGAGTTGGCGTGCGCCGGCGAGACGTCCGTCAGCATCTACCGCCAGGGCGACTTCACGGACCTGTGCCGCGGGCCGCACGTCCCGAGCACGAAGTGGATCAGGGCGTTCAAGCTGACGAGCGTGGCCGGCGCGTACTGGCGGGGCAAGAGCGACCGCGAACAGCTCACCCGCATCTACGGGACCGCGTTCTTCGACAAGAAGGACCTCGAGGCCCGGCAGAAGCAACTCGAAGAAGCGAAGAAGCGCGACCACCGCGTGCTCGGCCCGCAGCTGGGCCTGTTCGCGATCGACGACCAGGTCGGGCAGGGGCTGGTGCTGTGGAAGCCGAAGGGCGCGGTCGTGCGGCAGGAGCTGCAGAACTTCATCGGCGAGCACCTGCGGCGGCAGGGGTACGAGCAGGTGTTCACCCCGCACATCGGCCGGCTCGGGCTGTACAAGACGAGCGGGCACTACCCGTACTACCGGGTGAGCCAGTGCCCGCCGCTCGTCGACCGCGCGCTGATCGTCCTGCTGGCGTAGGAGGGGTGCGGGGGCGGCGAGCTTTCGAACCGAATGGAGGCGGGCGAGGTCGACGGGTACCTGCTGAAGCCGATGAACTGCCCGATGCACATCCGCATCTTCGCCAGCGAGCAGCGGAGCTACCGGGACATGCCGGTACGGCTGGCCGAGTTCGGGACGGTGTACCGGTGGGAGAAGAGCGGGGAGCTCGGCGGGCTGACCCGGGTTCGCGGGTTCACGCAGGACGACGCCCACCTGTTCTGCACCGAGGAGCAGGTGGCGGCCGAGGTGCAGGGGTGCCTGGAACTTGTGAAGATCGTCCTGCGGACGCTCGGGATGAACGACTACCGGGTTCGGGTGGGGCTGCGGGACCCGGACAGCGCCAAGTACGTCGGCGACCCGGCCCAGTGGGACCGGGCCGAGGCCGCATGCAAGGACGCGGCCCGGACGCTCGGCGTCCCGTTCACCGAGGAGGCGGGGGAGGCGGCGTTCTACGGCCCGAAGATCGACTTCGTGGTCAAGGACGTGATCGGTCGGGAGTGGCAGCTCGGGACCGTGCAGGTCGACTACCAGCTGCCGCAGCGGTTCGACCTGAGCTACGTCGGGCCGGACAACAAGCCGCACCGGCCGGTCATGATCCACCGCGCGCCCTTCGGGAGCATGGAACGGTTCATCGGCGTGCTGACCGAACATTTCGCCGGGGCGTTCCCGCTGTGGCTCGCGCCGGTGCAGGCGGCGGTGCTGAACGTGAGCGAGAAGTCCGAGGCGTACGCCCGGGACGTGACGGCCGCCTGCAAGGCCGCCGGGCTGCGGGCCGAGGCGGACCTGAGCGGGGACAAGATCGGGGCGAAGGTGCGGACGGCGCTGATGGCCAAGGTCCCGTTCCTGGTGACGGTCGGCGAGCGGGAGGCGGCCGAGGGGACGGTGAGCGTCCGCCCGTACCACGACGCGGCGGCCGACACGCTGCGCGGCGGCATGGCGCTCGACGCGCTGGTTGCGGGGCTGAAGGCGAAGGCCGACGCCCGCTGGCACCCGGTGGCATGAAACCAGCCGGCGGCGGCGGGCGGTCGCGGGCAGAACGCCCCGAGAGGCCGGCACGTCTCGAAGGGTTGACGCGATCCGAAAAGGCTGGGGGCAATCCAAGAGGCCGGTCCACGCACACGGCACGGTTTGTCATCCTGAGCGCAGCGAAGGACCTCTCGTCCACCGCGCGGTCGGGGCAGCGGCTCAAGGACAGCGGAATGTGAAAGGGTGGCCGTGTCGCCAAGCCCCGGCGGCCGGCCACCCTTTCACAATCCACGAGCCTGGGTCGCTGGCGGGGTCGCGCGGTGGACGAGAGGTCCTTCTCTGCGCTCAGGATGACAAACCGTGCCGTGTGTGCCGGTATGCACGCATGCCCAAGCCCACTTGGTACCGTTCGCGCGCGGCCCGCCCGCCCGTGTACGGGTGGGTGGGCGGGCGGAAAGCGGCCACCGCCCCCGCCGGTTGTCGTCGTCCGCAATGCGAACGCCCCGGGCCGAAGATCGGCCCGGGGCGTTCGCGTTGGACTCCTCAATGCACCGCGGTCCGGGCAGGCGTTTCGCCCCGGCCCGCAGCGGCTCACCCGCCGTTGGCGCGGGTGTTCAGCAGCGGGAATTGCCGCTGCTCGATCTCCTTCTGGATGATGATCGTCGGGCGGACCAGGATCAGCAGGATCTGTTCGTCCTTAGACATCGCGCGGTTGGTGAATAGCCGCTTGAGCCCCGGGATCTTGGACAGGACCGGGACGCCAGCCTCCCGCTCGATCTCGCCGGCGATCGTCTGCCCGCCGAGCAGCAACGTGCCGCCGTCCGGGACGCTGACCGTGGTCCGGACCTCGGTGATCTGGATCTCCGGGGTCTGAATGACGCCCGTCGGGGCGGCCGAGGCGAACACGGTACCGATGCCGTTGTTGGTGTTGTTCGTCGCGACGTTCGTGCCGGTCTGGAACGTGAACGGCACGAGGTTGACGAGCGTGGCCAACTGCGGGCGGAGGGTGAGCGTGACGTACTTGCGGTCGGCGGACACCGTCGCCTGCACGTCCAGCAGCACGCCCGACTCGACGATGCTGATCGTCGGGTCGAACGACGACGCGCCCTGCCCGACCTGGGCATTGAGGTCGCTGACGTACGCCCGCTGGTTGGCCACCAGCACGTACGCCCGCTGGCCGTTGAACAGCGTGACGCGGGGGGCCGTCACCACCGTCGACGTCTGGGACGCCTGGGTGGCCCGCAGCAGCAGGTTCACCTGGAAGTCGTCCAGAAACGTCAGGGCCGTCGTCAGCCCTTGGGCGGCCGAACCGATCGAACCCGGGACGCCGGTCGTGACGGCCTGTGTGAACGACGAGCTGTCGTTGTTCACGATGATCGGGCTGAGCCGCTTACTGTTGGCCCCGTTGACGTTGAAGATGAAGTCGAAGTCGAGCCCGACGTCCTCGAGGAAGTTCCGCTGGACGGTCAGGAACCGGGCCTCGACCGTGACTTGGATGCTCTTCTGCTCGCGAAGCTGTTCCAGCAGGGCGGTCAGAGCCCGGTGGTTCTCCGGTGTCTGGGTGACGATCAGCTGGCCGCTGAGCTCCTTGACCGACCCGACCGACCCGCCGTTCTCCCGCCAGGAGTCGGGCTGGACCGTGTCCTGGACGAGCTTCGTGATCTCTTGGACCAGTTCGTCGCGGGTCTTGCCGACGTCCTTCTGGCTGCTACCGCTGTTGCCGCTGCCGAACAGCCCGCCGCCGCCGCCGCCGCCGCCGCCGCCGCCGCCGCCGCCTCCACCGCCGCCCCCGCTGCTACCACTGGAGCTCTGCAGATTGAAGTCCGGGGCGTCGGTGAAGTTCGGGACGTCGATGATCAGGTCGCGGATGTCGTAGACGCGGGTCAGGACGTTCTTCGAGAGGTCCTCGCCGCTCGAGATGCTGATCACGCCCTCGTCGATCGTGTACCCGAGCCGGGCGGTCGGCGTCGACACGCTGTCGAGGATGATCCCCAGGGCCTTGGCGAACTTGACGTTGTACAGCCGGACGGACACGGGGGCGTTCCGGTCGATGCCGGCCGCCTCCAGGGCCTTCCAGTTGACGAAGATGTTCGCCCCGCTGACGTCGCGGAGGAACTCGATCACGTCGGTGAACCCGATGTTGTCGAGCTTGACCTCCGGCAGCTTCCGCTCGAGCTGGGCCTGCACGGCCCGCTCCTCGGCCCCGATCCCCCGCTCGCTTGCAACCGTTTGGTCGCGGACGGCGCTGATGTCCGGCCAGTCGGCCGGGAAGCTCAGGATGTCGTCGTACGGGATCTTCTTCTCTTCGGCCGCGTTCAGCTGCTTGGTCGACTCGATGTCGAACCGCTCGCGGAACTTCCGCTGCTCCAGGAACGCCGCCTTGTCCTCCAGCAGCGGGCGAACCCCGAGGGCGTAGTCGTTCCGCGGCTCCAGCACCAGGATCTGGTCGACGACGCCGAGCGCCTCGCGGTACTTGCCGTCGTCGGTCAGCCGGCGGCTGGTGACGATCAAATCGGCGACCGTTCGCTCCTTCTGCCGCCGCTCGTTCTCGATCTGCCGCCGCAGCGACTCGGCCTCGATCGTCCGCTTGGACGCCTCGGCCTCGCGGGCGGCGACCTCCCGGGCCTGCGTCAGCCGCAGGTTCATGTCCGTCAGGGTCGAGTTGTACCCGCGGATCTCGTCCCGGCTCAGGACACCCGGCTGAATCGTGATCGCGGTCCGTGCCCGGTCAAACTGGGCCTGGGCCCCGTCCGTGCCCTCGAAGTCGCGGGCCGCCAAGGCGTCCTCAAACCGGTTCTTGGCGTCCTTGAAGTTGTAGTCGATCTCCGTCCGTTGGGCGTTGATGTTCGACTCGACCCGGCCGATCGGGCTGCCGATCGTGCCGGTGCTGAGGCCGAGTAGCGCCGCGACCTGATCTCGGCCGGCGACGGCCGTCTCGTTCTCCGGGTCCTTGGCGGCGGCCTGCGAGTAGAGGTTGTACGCCTCTTGGTCGCGGCCCTCGGTCCGGGCCTTGCGAGCCTGGTCGATCAACACCCGGGCCTCGTACGCGGCGGCCTGCTTCTGGACCTTTTCCAGCTCGGCGGTCTTGCGGAGGTCGTCTTCGGGGCTGGTGCCGACGGCCAGCGTCTGCGGGGTGACGGCGGCGGGGTCGGCGATCGCCACGCTCGGGGCGGTGGTCGGGGCGGCCGTCAGCGGGGCGGTGGGGTCGGCGGCCGGGGCGAGAGCCACCGGGGCGGCGGCGACCGGGATGGCCGGGGCGGGCGTGACCGGGGCCGGGGCGGCGGCCAGGTCCTGCTCGCGCTTAGCGATCCGCTCGAGGTAAACGGCCGGCGGGTCCTGCCCGAGCGGGGCCTGGTAGCCGGTGCCGGCGGCGGCAGCGAAGTTCCGCTTGGCGCTGCGGTAGTCGCCGGCCTTGTACTCCTCCTTCGCCAGGAGGTACGTGTCCCGCGGGCTCAGCCCCGCGACGGTCGGGCCGGTCGGCTCGGCCGGGGCGACCAGCGCCAGCTGCTCGGTCGCCTTCTGCTTCGTGCCGGCGTCGGCGAACCGGTTGTTGGCGGCGGCCCGGAACTGGTCGGCGGCCTCCACCCCGCGGCCGGCCACCCGGGCGGCCTCGCCCCGGCGGAACGCCTCGCGGGCGGCCGACCGCTGCCCGACCGCTTGGTCGACCTCGGCCTTGGCCGACACGAACGCCTTGCGGTCGGCGTCCGACAGCCCGGCCGTCTGCACGCCGGACAGCCGCTCGGCCGCGTCCTCGTACCGGCCCTGGGCCAGCAGGGCCTTCGCCTCG
>JAQGHJ010000561.1 GCA_028288905.1 Phycisphaerales bacterium
GTCGGCACGGTCACCTTCGTCCCCAGCAGCGCCTCGTACACGCTCACCGGCACGTCCAGCAGCACGTCCAGCCCGTCCCGGCGGAAGGCCTCGTGCGGGCGGACGGCCGTCACGATGTACAGGTCGCCTGGCTCCCCGCCGGGCGCGTGCTGCCCGCGGCCCTTGAGCCGGACCTTGCTCCCGTCCTTCACGCCGGCCGGGATCTTGATGTCGATCGTTTCGAGCTTGCCGTCCCGGCTGATCTGCAGCGGAAGCGTGACACCGCGGGCCGCCTGCTCGAACGACAGCGTGACCGCGTGCTCCAAGTCCGCCCCGCGGGCGGCCGGTGCGGCGTCGGCCCGCCCGCGGCCGCGACTTCGCCCGCCCCGGGCGGCCCCGGCCGGGCCGCCGCCGCCGGCGAACCCGGCCTTGGCCCCGAAAAACTGTTCGAAGATATCCCCGAAGTCGTTCGCGTTGGAGAAGTCCCGCGGGTCGATCGACTCGACCGTCGCCCCCCGGCCGCCCCGACCGCCCCCGGCCCGGCGGAACGCCTCGAACGGGTCCCCGCCGCCGCCCGGCCCCGGGCCGTCCACCCCGGCGTGCCCGAACTGGTCGTAGTTCTTCCGCTTGGCGTCGTCCGAGAGGACGTCGTACGCCTCCTGGGCCTCCTTGAACTTGTCCTCGGCCCCCTTGTTGTCCTTGTTCACGTCCGGGTGGTACTGGCGGACCAGCTTGCGGTGCGCCCGCTTGATCTCGTCCGCGGAGGCGGTCTTGGACACGCCTAGGATGTCGTAATAGTCGCGCTTGGCCATAACGGGAGGTCGCGGCCGGCCTCGCAGATTTGCCCGGGCCGGCCACGAGTTCTGCGGATTCTAGCACGCGGACCCGGCGCGGAGAACCGCGGCAGCCGGGCGGCCGCAGACCCGCCGCCGCCGCCCCGTCGCCCCCCACTCCCTTGGAGGTTCACGATGAGCGACGCCGACGCCTGCCGCCTCCCGACCCGCGGCACCGGGGATGAAGCCGCCGCCATCGCCCGCATGCTCGCCGGCCGGCGGATCGCGGTCGTCGGACTCAGCGACGACCCGTACCGCCCGAGCCACGGCGTGGCGAGCTACCTCAAGTCGGCCGGGTACGAGGTGCTCCCGGTCAACCCGAACTGCAAAACCGTGCTGGGGCTGCCGTGCTACCCGACGCTGGCCGACGTGCCGGGCCCGATCGACGTGGTCGACGTGTTCCGCCGGCCGGAGTTCGCCGCTGACGTCGCCCGGGAAGCGGTGGCGGCGGGGGCCAAAGGAATCTGGCTCCAGCAGGGCGTCCGCAGCCGCGAGGCCGAGCGGGTCGCCCACGGCGCCGGCCTCGACTTCGTCCAGGACCGGTGCATCAAGATCGACCACATGATGCGGGACCGCGGGTAGATCGACCGCCCGCCGGGGCAAGAGTGTGGTAAGGTGTCCACGCCCGACTGCGGTGCTGCGCGGGGGCGGCCGAAACTTTAGGCCGCCCCCGGGCGTCCAAGTCTCGGACCATCCCCCACCCCTCCGGAGGCGTTTATGCGGCATCGGCTTCTTGGCCTCGTCGCGTCGCTCGCTTTGTGTTCGGCCGCACATGCCGGCGACCCGATCGGGCGACCGGTCGACCCGGTCGGCGTCCCGTCCGCCGACCGACCGGTGGGGCCGGCGGACGACAAGCCGCGGATCGCTGTCGTCTTCTGCATCGACTGCTCCGGCTCGATGGGCCCGGTCATCGACGCGGCCAAGCAGAAGGTGTGGGCGATCGTCAACCAAGCCGCCAAGGCGAAGCCGTCGCCGGTGCTGCGGATCGGGCTGATCGGGTACGGCAACGGGCTCGGCCCGTTCCGCACGTTCCCGCTGACCGACGACCTGGACACCGTCTACGAGCGGCTGATGACGTTCAAGGACGAGGGGTGGGGCGACGAGTTCGTCGGGCTGGCAGTCCACCGGGCGACGACGAACATGGCGTGGGCGACCGGCCGCCAAACCCTGAAGGTCGTGTACGTGGTTGGGAACGAGACGGCCCTCCAGGGGCCGGCGAACACGAGCTACACCCGCACCACTCCGGTCGCGGCGGCCGACGGCATCGTCGTGAACGCCGTCTACTGCGGGAACGTCGACTACGAGGCCGCCACCCCGACCTGGCGGGAGATGGCCCGCCTCGGCGACGGGCGGTACATGGAGATCGCCCAGACCGGCGGCGTCCGGCACGTGGCCACCCCGTTCGACGACGAGCTGTCAAAGCTGTCGGACGGGTTGAACAACACCTACGTCCCGTTCGGCGCGCAGGGCCGCGGCGGAGCGGACAACCAGATGGCCCAGGACGCCAACGCCGCCGGCCTGGGCAAGGCCGTGGCCGCCGACCGGGCCGCGGCCAAGTCGGCCGTCCAGTACCGCAACGCCCGGTGGGACCTCGTCGATGCGGCCAAGGAGAAGGACTTCAAGCTCTCGACCGTGACCGACGAACAGCTCCCCGCCGAGCTGCGGAAGCTGACGCTCGAGCAGCGGCGGGCTTACGTCGACCGCAAGGCGAAGGAGCGGGAATCGATCCAGGACAAGATCAAGGAGCTGGCCGCCAAGCGGGACGCGTTCGTGCGGGACGAGTTGGCCAAAAAGGGCGGGACGGGCGACAAGGCGCTGGAGACGGCCGTCCGCGAGTCGCTAACCGAGCAGGCCCGAACGAAGGGGTTCAAGTTCGAGTAGCGGCGAGTCCGCTGTAGCGCGGCATGGGCGTCCCGCCCATGCTTGGGCCGGTGCTCGGGGAGGGGCGTCGAATCCTACAGCCGTCCTGGGCACGCCGACGCCAGCACGGGCGGGACGCCATGCCACGCCACAGCGGACGGCGCCACCGCCCGGTCGTCGGCCCGGGGCCGCGTTCCACCCGACGGAGACAGCGGATGCCACCTTCCCCCGACCCGACCGCCCGACTCGCCCGATTCCTGTTCATCGTCGTGATGGCCATCGCCTGGACTGGCGGGACGGACCGCCTGCGGGCGCAAGCGGTTGCCGCCGGGCATGCTGCTACGGGCCCTGAACCAACTGACCCAGCTGTGGCCGCCCGCGATGCCGCGGCGGCGGTCCGGGCGAAGTTGAACGCGGAGACGTTTGACGTGACGGCCGTCGTCCGCCGCGTCGGCCGGGAGCCGGACGCGATGTTCGGCTGGGTGCGGGACCAGACGTTCTGGGTCCCGTACCGCGGCGTCCTCCGCGGGCCCGAGGGCGTGCTGATGGACCGGCTCGGCAGCTCGGCCGACCGGGCGTCACTTCTGGCCGCCCTGCTGGTCGCGGCCGGCGTGCCGTGCCGGCTCGCGCGGGCCGAGCTGCCGCAGGCGGTGGCCGAG
>JAQGHJ010000327.1 GCA_028288905.1 Phycisphaerales bacterium
CGACCGGATCTACGACACGCTCATCAGCGAGGACGAGCTCCGCGTCTGCGACGAGACGACGGGCAAGATCTTCGACGCCATGGAGCCCAAGGCGTACAGCAGCCGGGAGCTGCTCAAGGAGTTCGGCAAGTACCTCGACGAGAACGGCGGCCCCAAGGGGGACGGCAACTCGATCGTGTACGAGGCGTACAAGCGGGACGTCCCGATCTTCTGCCCGGCGTTCAGCGACTGCTCGGCCGGGTTCGGCCTCGTCGCGATCCACGCCGCCGGCGGGGACGGCCCGAAGGTGACGTGGGACGGCGGGAAGGACTTCTACGAGCTCACGCAGCTGAAGATCAAGAACGCCGAGACCGGGCTGTTCATGATCGGCGGCGGCGTGCCGAAGAACTTCACGCAGGACATCGTGGTGGCGGCCGAGGTGCTCGGGCACGACGCCCCGATGCACAAGTACGCGGTCCAGGTGACGGTGGCCGACGTCCGGGACGGGGCCCTGTCCAGCAGCACGCTGAAGGAGGCGAGCAGCTGGGGCAAGGTCGACACGGTGTTCGAGCAGATGGTGTTCAGCGAGGCGACGCTGGCCATGCCGTTGATCGTCGGGTACGCGTACCACCGCGGGGCGCACAAGGCCCGAGGCGGCAAGCGGTGGGCGACGCTGCTGGAGCAGCCGCAGGCCGCCGCCGTAGCGTGATCGGGATGCCGCCGCCACCGCGGTGGAGTTTGAGGTAAGTACCGGGCGAGCCCGCGGCCACTGGTCGCGGGCTCGCCGCGTTGGGGGTAGGACGCGCCGCCGTGGATCACGACTGCCTGTTCAAGCAGCTGCGGCGGACGTTCTTCGGTGAGTTCTTCCCATTCCTGGCGGCCGTGGCCGGATACGTGACCGGGCGTCGGTCGAGGTTCTCGGCAAAAAGGCGTTCACCGAAGTCGCGCCCGGCGATCGGCACGAGGTCCACCTGCCGGCGACGGTCCGGTTCACCTCACGTTGTGACCCCGCCCCAGCACCGAAAAACCGCCGGCCACTCACCCGCCGACGAACGCCAGCAGGTCGGCGTTCAGCTGGTCCTTCGCCGTGTCCGTGAGGCCGTGTGCCCCGCCCGGGTACACCTTCAGCGTCGCCCCCTTCACGAGCTTTGCTGACAGCAGGCCGGCCGCCCCGATCGGCACGATCTGGTCGTCCTCGCCGTGGATGACGAGCGTCGGCACGTCGAACTTCTTCAGGTCTATGGTGAAGTCCGTCTCGCTGAATGCCTTGATGCAGTCGTACGCGTTCTTGTGCCCGGACATCATCCCCTGGTTCCACCACGACCGGATCACCCCCTCGGACGCCTTCGCCCCCGGGCGGTTGAACCCGTAGAAGGGGCCGCTCGCCACGTCCAGGAAGAACTGCGCCCGGTCGGCCAGGTACGCCTTGCGGAACCCGTCGAACACCTCGATCGGCAGCCCGCCGGGGTTGGCCGGCGTCTTGACCATGATCGGCGGGACGGCGCCCACCAGCACGGCCCTGCCCACCCGCTTCGTGCCGTGCCGGCCGATGTACCGTGCCACCTCCCCGCCGCCCGTCGAGTGGCCGACCATGACCGCGTCCGTCAGGTCGAGCCGGTCGAACAGCTCCGCCAGGTCGTCGGCGTAGGTGTCCATGTCGTTCCCGTCCCACGGCTGGCCGGACCGCCCGTGCCCGCGGCGGTCGTGGGCGACGCACCGGTACCCGTGCGACGCTAGGAAGAACATCTGGGCCTCCCACGCGTCGGCGTTCAACGGCCAACCGTGGCTGAACACGACGGGCCGGCCCTTGCCCCAGTCCTTGTAGTAGATCTCCGTCCCGTCTTTGGTGGTGAACGTGCTCATGCGGGTTTTCCTTCTGGTATGGATGGCGCAGGGCCAAGCCGCCGCGCAGGTGCGGGCGCGCCGTCGTCGTCCCTCGCGCCGCGGCGCCGGCCTGACGGCGGCATACCGACGCGGCCGATCGGGTCCGTCCAACGGCGGAACCGGCCAGCGCTCAATAAGCGGGAGGGACGGACACCCTGGTTCGAGGAGCAAGCCGTTGCTGTACGGCCGGAGGCGTCAGGCCTGCTCGACCATTGTGGCTTGGCCGGTACGGGCAAGTGGGTCTGGACCTTCTTGGGTTGCCCCTACCGTGCCCGTGGTTGCAGCGGCGGGCCGCCGCGGCTGTACGCCGTGAAGTCCAGGGCCACTAACGCGTCGAAGTCAGTGAGGCTTTCGACCGTCAGCGGGAAGTAGGTCGAGTTCAGTGTGCTGCCCGACCGCACCGGGACGTCCGCCAGCCCGGCAGGCAGGACAGCTCCACCCCGACGAGTCGGGATGAACCGTGCCGGCCCCGGTGCGGCCGTCAGCCGTGCCTCGAGCGTGCCGGCCTCGGGCGGGCCGATGCCGTTGGCCTCGGACGTGCCGACGGCCGCTCCGATGGCGGCGTAGCGCGGGCCGAGCCGCTCGCGGAGGTGCGTCCCGGCCGGCCACCACGCCAGCGCGTGCGGGCCGAGCTTCCACGCTGCCTTGCCGTACTTCAGGTGGCTGTTGTGGGCGAAGGTCAGCACCTTCCCGCCTCGGCCGCGCTCGCGGGCGGCGGCGTACGCGAGGTTGTCCGCCATCATCAGGTCGCGGAGGCCGAGCAGGTCCGCGATCCGGTTCTCCGACGCCCGCGCCAGCCCCGCGTGATAGCTGAGCAGTTGCCGCGCCGCCGACGCGTGCCGGGCCACCTCCAGGTACCGCCCCACGTCGCTCTGGGCCACCAGTTCCGGCCGGCGCACCCGCAGCTCGGTGACAAGATCCTCCGTCTCAACCCGCAGCGCGGCCGCCGCCGGCGACAGGCCGACCGACTTCGCGGGGTCCATCATCGCCGCTGGGTTCTCCCAAGCGGCGTCGTCCCCCAGCAGCGGCTCGACCCGCTCGCGACGCGCCCGGCCGGCCTCCGGGTCGATCGCGGCGAGGTAGTCGAGCGCGAACTGCAAAAGCTGCCGCGGGCCGTCCGTGCCCGTCATCTCGGTCGGGCTGTCGAAGCCGTAGAACCGCAGCGGTATGGGGTGCGAAAGATCGGCGTTATACGCTCGCATCCACTCGACCAGCTCGCGGTTGGCGGCAAGCCGGCCGAACCCGTGGCTGAACCCGGCCTCCGCCACCGCGTCGTACGCCGTCGGCCCCCGCCCAGCCACGTACTCGTCCACCGCCCGACCCCGGGGGAAGCTGCTCTCGACGGCGATGGCGGTGTACCCGTGCCCCGCCACCAGCCGCTGGAAGAGCCGGTTGCGGAGGACGAGCACGTCCTCCCCGCCGTGCATCGGCTCCCCGAACCCCAGCACCTCCACCGACCCGCCGAGGTCCGCAACGAGTTTGCCGACGGCGGCGTCAAACGGCTCG
>JAQGHJ010000577.1 GCA_028288905.1 Phycisphaerales bacterium
TCCAGCTGCGTTGTCGAGCCGCCCGGCCGGGCCCCAAAGCCCGGCCGGGCGGTTCTTCGTTGGCCGTACTCCGGGATCCGCCGCGGACGCGGGGCCTGCCACACTCAAGTTGCGTCGGCCCTCCTCCGATGGTGAAATGGGGAAGATGGGTAAGCGGGTCAACCCGCTGCGTCCTCCGGCTTTGGGTCGGACGGGGCGGCCCCTTTCGCGGGCGGGCGCGGGGGAAACTCGATCCTCCCGCGCCGCCCCCGGCATCGGCCGGTCGGCCGGGGGCGGTTGTCCTCCCCGTCCCCATTCCCGACGTCCCGCGGAGTCCCGGAGCCAGCAGGAGCAGCATGAAAACCGTGTTCACCACCGGCGAGGCGGCCGACATCTGCAAGGTGTCCCAGCAGACGATTATCCGGTGCTTCGACAGCGGTCGGCTCAAGGGGTTCCGGGTCCCGGGCAGCCGGTTCCGGCGGATCCCGCGGGACGCGCTGGTCGCGTTCATGCGGGACAACAACATCCCGTCCGACCAGTTGGACAGCGGCAAGAGCCGGGTCCTGGTCGTCGACGACGACCCGGAGATCGTCGAGCTGTTCGTCGACGTTCTGGAGCGGGACGGGCGGTTCGAGATCCGGACGGCCGCCAGCGGGTACGACGCCGGGATGGCCACCCAGGAGTTCATGCCCGACCTGATCATCCTGGACTACATGCTCCCGGACATCAACGGGAACGTCGTGTGCCAGACGATCCGGAAGAACCCGAACTTCGAGCACACGAAGATCATCATCGTGTCCGGCGTCGTGAACCAGGACGAGGTCGACGACCTGCTCAAGAGCGGGGCCGACGACTTCGTGAAGAAGCCGTTCAATATCGAGAAGCTCGTCGGCCGCATCGGCGAGCTCCTCGCCGTGTAGCGGCGAGGAGAGTAGGCGGTACGCGGTAGGCGGTAGGCAGAGAGGGAAAAGGAAGTCAGAGGGGGAGCGGTCGGGCGCCTACAGGGGAAGCGCATGAGTCGGAACTACCGGGACCTGATTGCTTGGCAGAAGGGGATGGACCTCGTCGAGGAAGTGTACCGGGCGACGCGGCTGTTCCCGGCCGACGAGGTCTACGGGCTGACGAGCCAGATCCGGCGGGCGGCGGTGTCGATCCCGGCGAACGTGGCCGAGGGGCAGGGCCGCGGCGGGGCGGCGGAGTTCGCCCGGTTCCTGCGGATCGCCCACGGGTCGCTCCGGGAGGTCGAGACCCACGCCCTGATCGCCGAGAGGCTGCTCTACGTCCGGCAAGTCTGGGCGGTCGCGTTCTTGGAACGCACGGCGTAGCTCGGCCGCATCCTCAACGGCTTGATCCGCTCGCAGCGCAGCCCCGACCGCCCAGGCGAGCCTCCCTCCTAACGCTTTCGCCTCCGCGCCACGCCCCCCCCGCTCTTCCTGTCTACTCCTCCCTTCCAACCCCTGCCTACCGCCTACCGCGTACTGCCTACTCCTCCCCATGGCAGACTTAAGGGACAAGCGCGTCGACCTGATCCTCCAGCAGCTGGAGGAGCTGCCGACGTTGCCGGCGGTGGCGGCGCGGGTGTTGGCCGTCACGTCGGACGGGGACTCGTCGGCGGCCGACGTCGTCCGGCTGATCGAGTCGGACCCGGCGCTGTCCGCCCGCATCCTCCAGCTCACCCGCCGGTCCGACCGCGGCGTCCGGGACGACGCGACCACCGTCGGCCGGGCCGTCGTGTTGCTCGGGTTCGACGCCGTCCGCAACGCCGTGCTGGCCGTCAGCGTGTTCCAGGCCCTGGGCCCGTCCGACGGCGGCGGCGGGGCGGGCGACCGTGGCGGGGCGGGCCACGGCAACGGGCCGGCCGGCGGCAACCGGCGGGTCGGGCGCGAAGAGCTGTGGAAGCACTGCTTGGCCGTCGCCTGCTGCGCCGAACTGCTCGCCGAGCAGCTGCCCGGCGGCGGGCACGGCGGCGGCGGGGCGACGCCGTCCGACGCTTTTCTGTGCGGGCTTCTGCACGACCTCGGTAAGATCGCCCTCGACGTCGCGCTGCCCAAGAGCTACGCCCGGGTGGTGGAGGCGGCCGACCTGCTGCGGGGCGACATCGCCGACCTCGAACGGACCGTGATCGGCGTCGACCATCAGGTGGCCGGCAAGCGGCTGGCCGAGCGGTGGCAGCTCCCGCCGGCGGTCCGGGACGCGGCCTGGCTGCACAACACGGCCCCGGAGGCGCTGCCGGCCGGGGTGCGGGCCGGCGTCGTCAACCTCGTCACGCTCGCCGACTACGTCGTCCGCCGCCAGCACCTGGGGTACAGCGGGAACCACGCGTTCCCCGTCGGCCGCGACGCCCTGCTGGCCGCCACCGGGCTGAGTGCCGCCGCCGTCGACAAGGCGGCGGCCGAGCTCGTCGACCGGATGAAGCCCCGGCTGTCGGCGTTGGGGATCGGGGACCAGTCCGGGGACGACCTATACCGCCAAGCGATCGCCCGGGCCGACCAGGAGCTGCGGCGGGTGGCCGGCCAGCTCGGCCGGGCCGGCGGCCGGCGGCCGGCGGACACCCCCCGCGCCG
>JAQGHJ010000579.1 GCA_028288905.1 Phycisphaerales bacterium
GACATGCCCGCGTACGACCCGGCGGACCGCGCACCGCCCGACGGGTTCGACGACAGCGACGACTAACGACAATCGAGCGGGTAAGCCGACCGGGCTCGCCCCCCCCACCCGCGACTCACGACCCCCAACCTTCGAGCCCACCCATGCCCCTCAAACCCCACGGCAAGATCTACGACACGATCACCGACACGATCGGCGGCACCCCGCTGGTCCGGCTGAACCGCATCATCCCGCCCGGCGGGGCGACGGTGGCCGTCAAGTGCGAGTTCTTCAACCCGCTGTCGAGCGTGAAGGACCGGATCGGGCTGGCCATGATCGAGGCCGGCGAGCGGGCCGGGCTCGTCGACGCCGGCACCGTCATCGTCGAGCCGACGAGCGGGAACACCGGCATCGCGCTGGCGTTCGTGTGCGCGGCCAAGGGGTACACGCTGATCCTGACGATGCCCGAGAGCATGAGCATCGAGCGCCGCCGGCTGCTCAAGGCGCTCGGGGCGCAGGTGGTGCTGACGCCGGCCGCCGACGGCATGCGGGGGGCGATCAACAAGGCCGAGGAGATCGCCAAGGAGCACCCCAAGAGCTACATCCCCCAGCAGTTCCAGAACCCGGCGAACCCGGCGATCCACCACGCGACGACGGCCGAGGAGATCTGGGCGGACACGAACGGGCAGGTCGACATCCTGGTCGCCGGCGTCGGGACGGGCGGGACGATCACCGGCGTGGCCGAGGTGATCAAGCCGCGGAAGCCGTCGTTCAAGGCGATCGCGGTCGAGCCGGCCGCGTCCCCGGTCATCACGCAGACCCGGGCGGGCGAGCCGGTGAAGCCGGGCCGGCACAAGGTGCAGGGGATCGGGGCCGGGTTCGTGCCCGGGAACCTGCACCTGCCGGTGGTGGACGAGGTGGTGACGATCACGGACGAGGAGGCGTTCGCCTGGGCCCGCCGGCTGCACAAGGAGGAGGGGATCTTCGGCGGCATCAGCTCCGGCGGGAACGTGGCCGCCGCGGCGAAGGTGGCGGCCCGGCCGGAGAACAAGGGGAAGCTGATCGTGACGATCATGTGCAGCTTCGGCGAGCGGTACCTGAGCACGCCGCTGTTCGAGGAGGAGTGACCGGCGGGGCGGCGGCCGGCCTAGTACCTCGTGAAGGAGCGCCTTCCATGAAGCCTTTGGAAATCACGAACCTGCCGGACGAGGTTTACGAGCGAATTGAAAAGTTAGCCCGCGCCAGCGGCACGTCCGTGGCCGACGTGGCCGCCAGCTTTATCACCGAGGCCGTTGCCGGCGGCGACGAGGCCGAGGTTCGGCTGCTCGCGGACGTCCGGGCCGAACGGGAGCAGATGGCCAGCGAGGGCGTCTGGATCACCGACGCGGACATCCGCGCGGGGCGGGAGTGGGGCCGCAAATGATCGTCGCGGACGCGAACCTCATTGCGTACTTCGTCATCCCGGGCGAGCGGACCAAGGAGGCGGAACGGGTTCGCGCGAAAGACAAGGATTGGGTCGTCCCGTCCGTGTTCCCGCACGAGTTGTGCAACGTGCTCGGGAACTACATCCGGCGGGCCGGCATGCCGCGGGATCGGGCCGTCCGCCTGTACCGACGAGGCCTGCCGGTCGCCACGGTGCGGCACCTCGCGGCCGACCCGGCGGACGTCCTCCGCATGGTCGAGCAGTCCGGCTGCTCGACCTACGACCTGGAATACGTCTGGCTCGCCATGAAGCTCGGCGTGCGGCTCGTAACCACCGACAAAGAGGTGCTCGACGCATACCCGGACGTGGCGATCCGGATGGGTGAATTCGCGTGAGCGCGATCCCGGCGAGCGCGGACGATGCGTCGACGGTCGCCCTCGCCCCCGCCACCCCGGCCGACCTCGGCCTGCTGGCCGGGTACCTGCGGGGGCTGCGGGCGGACGACCCGATGCCGGCCGAAACGGCCGCGGACGACGCGACGGCCCTGGCCGCGGTGGCGGCCCTGCTGGCCGACCCGGCCCTCGGGCGGGCGTGGGTGATCCGAGCCGGCGCGGACGGGGCCGGCGGCTC
This sequence comes from Phycisphaerales bacterium, assembly GCA_028288905.1. Lineage (GTDB taxonomy): Bacteria > Planctomycetota > Phycisphaerae > Tepidisphaerales > Tepidisphaeraceae > Humisphaera. Next base: position 2,033 of record JAQGHJ010000579.1, read on the forward strand.
CCGGCCGGTCGGGTACGCGGTCCTGACGTTCGTCCACAGCATCGAGTTCGGCGGCCGGTGCGGGTTCGTCGACGAGCTGTACGTCGATCCGGCCGCACGCGGCCGCGGGGTCGGGCGGCGGGCACTGGACCTCGTCGCGGCCGAGGCCCGCGCCCTCGGCGTCCGCGTCCTGATGCTGGAGGTGTCGCCCGAGAACGAGCGGGCGGCGAAGCTGTACCGGTCGGCCGGGTTCGGTGACCGGAAGTACAAGTTGATGGCCAAGCGGCTTGCCTGACCGGGCCGGCCCGCCCGTCTAACCACGGAGGCACGGAGACACGGAGGTCAACCCGACGCTCCGCGCCCGTGGGGCAAGCCGGACGAGCTTAGGTTGTGCCGTGGCAAGGGAACACATAGCTTCGACTCTATCCGGCGCATTTTGAAGAATTGAGTGACCCCAGACGTCGAATTGACCTCCGTGACTCCGTGGTGAACTTCTCCCGACATGACGACGGACAACAAAGCGACCAACATCCAGTGGCACGACGGGACGGTCAGCCGGGCCGACCGCCAGCGGCTGCTCCGCCAGCGGGGGGTCGTGCTCTGGTTCACCGGGCTGTCGGGGGCCGGCAAGAGCACGGTCGCGTGCCTCGTCGAGCAGATGCTGCTCGACCGCGGGCGGCTGGCGTACCGGCTGGACGGGGACAACGTCCGGCACGGGCTCAACAAGAACCTCGGGTTCACCGCCGCCGACCGGCAGGAGAACATCCGGCGGGTCGGGGAGGTCGCCCGGCTGTTCGCCGACGCCGGCGTCGTCGTGCTGGCCAGCTTCGTCAGCCCGTACCGGGCGGACCGCGACGCCGTCCGGGCCCTGCTCCCGCCCGGCGACTTCGCCGAGGTGTACGTGAAGGCGTCGCTGGCCGCCGCCGAGCGGCGGGACCCCAAGGGGCTGTACAAGAAGGCCCGGTCCGGCGAGATCAAGCACTTCACCGGCATCGACGACCCGTACGAGCCGCCGGAGCGGGCGGAGATCGTGCTCGACACCGAACAGCTATCGCCGGCCGACGCGGCGGCCCGGGTGCTGGAGCACCTGGAGCGGGGCGGGTACTTGGCGGCGTGAGACGGAGGCCAAAGGGGTGCGTTGGGCCGTCTTCACCCTAACTTGCCTAACGGGCCTGTTCGCCCTTTACGCGACCGCGTACTGGACGTGGGTGTGCGCGACGCCTTTGACAGCGGATCAAATGGGCCGCGCCCGGTACAACGCCAACTGCTGGCTCGGCATCACCGGTATGAGTTTAGTTTGCACTGTTGGATCGCTGAGCTTCGCACTCCGGAAGATGCGGTAGGACGAGTCCGGAGGTCGTACTGGGCACCGAGCGGTCGTCGCCGGCCGATGTGGGGGCGCGGGTGATGGAGCACCTGGAGCGGGGCGGGTACCTGACGGCCCAGCGGGTCGGGTCCCGCCCCCGTGGCACGGGTTTCCAACCCGTGACGTGTGTGCACCCACGCCCCGGCCGTACCCGGCCGGCAGGCAAGAGCGCAGCGACGGACGTGTGAAAGACCCGTGGCGGAGGAAACTCGCGTCCGGCTCCACCGTGCCGGCTCCATCGTGAAGACGCGGGTTTGGCGGCCCGGTCGCTGCGCTCGGGTGGGGCGGGCCGAGTACAGCCCGCCGGTCGTGAGTACACGCCCGCACGGGTTGGAAACCCGTGCCACGGTGCACCGCCGTGCCGACGCCGGCGCAACCTACGCCAGCACCGCCGGCGCCAAGGACCGAAGTCTAACGATCGACACCGCCCCATGAGCAACGTCACCTACGTCGACCTCCACACCCACTCGACCGCGTCCGACGGCACGTACGCCCCGGCCGACGTCGTCCGGCTGGCCGCGGCCCGGGATTTGTCCGCCCTCGCGCTGACCGACCACGACACCGTCAACGGCGTGGCCGAGGCGGCGGCGGCGGCGGCCGAGGTCGGCATCGATTTCCTCGCCGGCATCGAGATCTCGGCCGAGTACCCGCACCCGGGCACGATGCACATCCTCGGGTACGGGATCGACCCGGCCAGCCCCGTGCTCCGCTCCCTGACTGCGACCCTGCTCGGCGGGCGGGACGACCGGAACCCGAAGATCATCGCCAAGCTCCAAGCCGCCGGCGTCGCGATCACGATGGTCGAGGTCGAGGCCGAGGCGAAGGTCGTGAAGCCGGACCCGGCCACGGCTGATGCCGGCGGGGGTGCCGGCGGTGAGCCGGCCCAGAAGAAGCCGATCGGCCGCCCGCACATCGCCGCCGTCCTGCTCCGCAAGGGGTACGTCGGCACGATCAAGGAAGCGTTCGACAAGTACCTCGCCCCCGGCGGCCTCGCGTACTTCGACAAGGAGCGGCTGTCGCCCCGCACCGCGTTACAAATGATCCGTGACTCCGGCGGGGTGGCCGTCCTCGCCCACCCGGTGCAGTTGCGGACGACGAACGACGCCCAGCTCGAGACCGTCCTCAAGGACCTGGTCGACCACGGGCTCGGCGGGCTCGAGACGATCCACAGCGACCACGACGCCGCCCACGTCGAACAGTACACGGCGCTGGCCGACCGGTTCGGGCTCGTCACGACCGGCGGCAGCGACTTCCACGGGACGAACAAGAAGGACATCCACCTCGGCGCCGCCCGCGGCGGCCGGCGGGTGCCGCGGGCGTTCTATGAAAAGCTGCGGGCCCGGGTCGAGGCGGGGCGGGGGTGACGGCGCGACGGAATGACCGCGCGACGGAGTGACCGCGCGACGGAAACCTCTCGTCGAGCGCCCGGCGCGCCTCGTGCGACCCGGCGCGACGAACCCGTTTAGCGGTCGGACCGAAGGTCCACTGTCGCGCGGGCACGACCCGCGGACGACGCCCGCCCAACGCCCAGCGGACGCCCAGCCCTGCGGGCTGTCACTAAAAGGGGGTTCGCGCCTACCATCACGCATCGGTGTCCGTCGTTTCGTCATTCGTCATTCGAGTTTCATCATTCGTTGATCGAGTCCCATGACTCTCGCCCTTTCCGACACGCCCGCCCCCGCCACCCGTCCCGCCCTCGACCTCGACGCGCTCAACGCGATGTTCGAGCGACAGCCCCCGGCGACCGTCTGTCAGTGGGCGGCGGCCGAGTTCGGCGACGACCTGATCATGACCTCGTCCTTCGGGGCCGAGTCGGCCCTGCTGCTGCACCTGGCCACCCGGGCGAAGCCGGACATCAAGGTCGTGATGATCGACACGGGGTACCTGTTCCCCGAGACGTTCCAGCACATGGAGGCGCTCCGCCGCCGGCTCGACCTGAACGTGTGGGTGTACCGCACCCGCAACGACCCGATCGGGTACCTGCAGCAACACGGCGAGGGCGACCCGACCTGGCGGAACGACGCCGACCGGTGCTGCGCCGCCAACAAGAACGAGCCGATGGAGCGGGCGATGGCCGACCTGAGGCCGCGGGCGTGGCTCCGCGGCATCCGCCGGAACCAGGCGGCCACCCGGGCGGCCGCCCGGTTCGTCGAGTGGAGCGGGCGGTACGACTGCTTCGCGATCAGCCCGCTGTTGAACTGGACGAGCCGGGACATCTACCAGTACATGAAGGCGAACGACCTGCCGTACCACCCGCTCTACGAGAAGGGGTACCCGTCGATCGGGTGCAACCCGCTGAGCTGCACCCGGTCGGTCCTGGCCGGCGACGACCCCCGGTCCGGCCGCTGGGCCGGCAGCGGTAAGGTCGAGTGCGGCATCAACCTCGGCAA
>JAQGHJ010000591.1 GCA_028288905.1 Phycisphaerales bacterium
GGTGCCCGAGCACGCGGGTCAGGGCCGTGCGGCAGAGTTCGTCGTCGTCGACGACCAGCACGCGGCACCGCGGTCGGGTTGTGGGGGGCAAGGGGCCTTGTGGTGCGGAAGTGGTCAGGCGTGGTACACCTGCACATCGTAGGGCCGGGCTCCGTTCCCCGATGCGCACGAACTTCCGAATTTCCTGAGTTGCCTTTCAATTTAGATTGGGGGTCAACCGGAGTCTGCCGTGGGTCGGGTTGCCGGTGGCGGACGCATCATGCGTCGGACGTTGATCTTGCGCCGCCAACGCCCGGGCGGGACGGACCGGCCCCGTCCGGCTCGCCCGGCCCGGTCCCCGGGGGCGCGGCGTGAGGGCCGCCTGCGGCCGCCGCCGCTCACGCCGCGGCGACGGGTTCCCGGTTGGCCCGGTCCTTCGACAGGAACGCGGCCGCCCCCGCCCGGTCCCCACGCCCATCCCCTGACCGGCGGCGGCGGGCGAGAACGCTACGTCGCCTTCCGCGGCACCACCGCGTTGTTCCGACGCCGGGCGAGGCCCTTCAGCACGTCCGCGTTCGCCTCGCCCCACGCCTTCAACAGGTCCAGCAGCGTGGTGAACCGCTGGCCGGCCGGCGTCAGCGAATACTCGACCATCGGCGGGACGACCGGGTAGACCTTCCGGGCGATCAGCCCGTCCCGCTCCATCTCCCGCAGGGTCTGCGTCAGCATCTTCTTCGACACGCCCGGCAGGCTCCGGTGGAGCACGCCGGTGCGGCAGCACCCGCCGTGCAGGTGGAGGGATTCGAGCACCATGCTCGTCCACTTCACGGCGAACAGCGCCAGCAGCCGCCGCGGCGGGCAGTTCTCGTCCAGCACGATCGGCTTCGGGGTGGGCATGTCGGGCCGGCCTCCGGGCGTGGGGCACCGTTCGGTGCCTACGTCACCGAATCGTACCTTCTAGATGTCCGATCCCCCACGGCCTACCGTCCGTCCATGAGCAGCGACAAGATTCGGGTCGGGATCATCGGCGCGGGCGGCTGGGCGAAGTACGGGCACATCCCCGCGCTCCGAGCCCTGCCGGAGTTCGAGATCGTCGCGCTGTCGAGCCGCCGGCAGGAGACGGCCGACGACTACGCGGCGACGTTCGGCATCCCGCACGCCTTCGGCGACGAGCAGTCGTTGATCGCCCACCCGGACGTGGACCTCGTCGCGATCCTGGCCCCCGCCCCCGAGCACGCGCGGCTCGCCAGGGCCGCGATCGCCGCCGGCAAGGACGTGTACAGCGAGTGGCCGCTGACGACGACGACGGCCGACTCGGAGGAACTCCTGGCGCTGGCCGAGGCGAAGGGGGTGCGGCACGTCGTCGGCCTGCAACGCCGCCACGGCCCGAGCGCCCGTTACACGCGGGACCTCGTACGGCAGGGGTACGTCGGGACGGTCCGGTCCGCCCGCATGACGGTGAGCGTGGACGCCTTCCCGCCGACGATGCCGGGGCGGTACGAGTGGGCGTTCCCCGCCTCGAACTTCTCGCACGTCCTGTCCGTCTACGCCGCCCACTTCGGGGACGTGCTGTTCCGGTCGGTCGGGTTCCCGGACAAGCTGACCGCGGTCGTCGCCAACCAGTTCCCCTTCGTCACCGTCGAGGAAACGGGGCGGCGGGTCCCCACCACCCGGCCGGACGCGGCGGCGGTCGTCGGCACCCTGGAGGGCGGCGGGCTGTTCGCCGTGCAGATCGAGGGCGGCCAGCGGCACCGCACCGGGCTCCAGATCGACATCACGGGCACCGGCGGCGTCCTGCGGGTCACGAACCCGCTCGCGTTCGAGAACAAGGAGGACAACGCGGTCGAGGGCGCGAACGGCGGCGGGTCGTCGCTCGCCCCGCTCCCGGTGCCCGCCGAGTACAGGCCGTTGGACGGCTCCGGCCTCGACGCGAGCACGCGGGACGTGGCCTACCTGTACGCCGCCTACGCCCGGGACAGGAGGACCGGCACGTCGGAGGCGAGCGACTTCCGGGACGCGGTGCGACAGCACCGCCTGATCGACCGGATCGTCCGGGCGTCCGAGGCATTCTTCGACGGGGCGGACCGCGCCTAATTTCCGTGTCGGGCGGCCCAGGTGCGGGCGTGGGCGGGGCAGGCGGACGCCCGTTGTCGCGCCCGTCGCGAGCGGGCGATCAGGGCGTCGCACTTGCGGTTCAGGGCGGCCGAGCGGGCGGCGACTTCGGCGGCGAGCCGGCGGAGTTCCCGGGCTTCCTCGACGAGCCGCCGAAGGGTCGCCGGGGACAGTTCCGCGGCGGCCGGGTCGCGATCAACGGGTGGGGGCGGCGGCACTGGCGGGACGATAGCCGCCGGGGCTCCCGACGGCCCACCCGGGCAATTCCTGAGGCGGGGGCGGGGCGGGCGGGTTCGTTCTCCGCGTGAAAATTTCCGCCAAAAATTACGAGATAGACGCCACGCCCGTGTCTTTCCGTCCTCGCGGGTTTCCGAGTGCGGCACCCGGCGACCGGAAGTTTTCGGCCGGGAGGGTGCCGACATCTTCGGCTGGTCTCAGGGGGCAACCGCGCATGTGGCCTTCGCTGAGTATCTTCCGGAATGCCGGGAGTGCCGTCCTCGCCCCCCCCTTCACAGCTTCCGGAGCATCTCCGCGGTCCCGGCCGGGCCGGTCACGTCCAGCGTCACCGGCCCTGCGTTCGGCTCCGTCGCGAGCCGGAAGGCCAGGAAGCTGCAACAGTCCTGCTCCCGCTCGACGACCATCGCCAGGTCGGCGATCAACCCGGGCCGGTTCTCGAACACGAACCGCAGCCCGTCCGGGAGGTCCGTCACCCGCTCGGCCCGCCCGAACAGCCCGGGGATCAGGTCCGTCCGGCGGGCCGCGAGTTGCTCCGGCGACAGCTTGCACGTCGCGGCGGGCGACACGGCCGTGGGCCGGGTGGAAGCCTCGATCGTCGTGCGGTCCGGGGTCGGCATGGGCCGTATCCTACAACTCGCCCGCCGGCCCGCCCGCTTGCGACCCGGTGGCCCGGGTTGATGATCGGGCCCCGATGCGTGCCCTCGCCGTCACCCTCGGGCTCTACCTGGTCACGGCCGTCGCCGAGATCGGCGGGTGCTACCTGGTTATGCTGTTCGCGAAGCAGCCGGCCCGGTGGCCGCTGGCCGTCGGGGCGGTCGCGAGCCTGCTGGCGTTCGCGTGGCTGCTGACGCTCCACCCGGCGGCCGCGGGGCGGGTTTACGCGGCGTACGGGGGCGTGTACGTCGCGACGGCCCTGGCGTGGCTGTGGGCGGTGGACCGCGTCCGGCCGGACCGCTGGGACGTGGCGGGCGGGGCGCTGTGCTTGGCCGGGATGCTCGTCATCTACTTCGGCCCCCGCGGCGGGTGACGGGCGGGACCGGGGCGAGGGGAACCGGCGGACCGTCGTGTTGCGAGATAGCCGACAGGTCGCACGCAGGGCGGGTGGTGCCGTTAGTGTTGAGACGTGGTGGCCGAGGCTCGACAGGGACGCTTGGGTGTTGGTACCCGCCGGCCGGCCGGCAGCTTGGGCGGCCTTCGACTATACTTGTGGCCGCACCAATGGCCGGCCGCCCACGTCGATCATCAACCGCGCCACGGCCCGAGACGGGTGGCCACAGACGCCTCGGTGAGCAGGAGTACGCGGCATCGAAGGATGCCGACATCGACCGGCTGGTCGTCTTCATCTCGTCCGCCATCCCCCGGCCGCGATACCGGCAGCAGATCATGGCCGACCGGCTGGCGGCGACCGCGGCCGCCCGCACGCTCCGCGCGTTCTTCTCGGTCTGGACCTGGGAGAACTGTGCGTTCCCGGGGCGGTTCAAGCCGGACGCGCTCTACCTTGAGAAGGCGGCGGAGGCGCACGTCCTCATCCTCCTGATCGACGACCGCCTGTCCGTCAACACGAAGCGGGAGTATGACGCTTCGGTCCGGAACCGCCGGAGCCAGATGATCCTGTTCCGCGAGGGTGCCAAGCTCGACCCGTCCGCACGCGACTTCAAGCGGAAGCTCCGGGGCGCGACGTACTGGCAGTACGGGAACGAAGACGAGCTACGAACGATCATCTACCGCGGGCTCCGGATGAACATGCTCCGGTACGCCAAGATCGGGATGAAGGCGTCGATCGGCACCCGCGTCGAATACAGCGAACTCGGGGTCTGACGTGATTACCGCTGCCGGCACAACCTCGACCGACGCTCTCGTCAGCCGGCTGTGGACCGCCCCGGACGAAGTCGCCAAGGCATACTTCGCCGCCCTGAAGGAGGGGCGGCGGGCGGACGCGGCGGACCTGGCCGTCGCGGTCGGCCACGCGCTGATGCACACCGGGGCGTCAGAGACCGCCCTGACCCTGCTCGGCACGTACCTGAAGGCGTGGGGGCGAGGCCGCGACGAACGCACGGCGGAGGCCCTGGTCCTGGCGGCGAACGCCGCGGAGGATACGGGCGACCGGGCGACGGCCGAGCGGCACCTGGCGCGGGTGATCCGGATCACGGCCGACGGGCGCTGGCCGATCGCCCGGCGGCAGGCCCTCCAGTCGCTCGGCGTCCTGCGCAACCGTCAGGGTCGGCCGGCGGACCGGGACGCGCTGTACGCCGAAGCCCTGTCGCTCGCCAAGCGGTCCGGGGACCGCCACGGCGAGGCGTCACTGCTCAACAACTTGGGGGCGGTCGCCCTGGAGGACGGGCGGTCGGCGGAGGGCCGGCGGCTGCTGGAAACCAGCATCGCCCTCAGGCGGGAGTTGGGCCGGGAGGACGACGCGGCCGGGACGCTGGCGATGCTCGGCGGGGACCTGGCGGGGGCGGGCGAGTTCGACGCCGGCCGGACCGCCCTGAAGCTCGCTGTCCGGCTCGCCCGGCGGTCCGGCGACCGGCGGGTGCTGGCGACCGCCTTCCTGAACCTCGGCACCTTGTCCGCCGATGCGGGGCGACCGGCGCAGGCCCTGCCGTGGACCCGCCGTGGGCTGGAGCAGGCGACCGCGTTGAAGGACCTTGGTTTGCAGAAGCTCTGCCACCAGGGCCTGGCCGTGTCGTACTTCCGGCTCGGCCGCGCGGCCGACGCCGCGCGGCACTTCGGCGAGTTGCTCAAGCTGTGCGAGCGGCTCGGCGATGCGTGGGATGCCGCGATGGCCCATCACGACTTGGGGTCCGTGTCCGTCGTCCGGGGCGACCGGGCCGCCGGGGTGCGAGAGTACGGGGTGGCCGCCGAACGGTTCCGTGCGCTCGGGGATCACGAATGGCACGCCCGGTGCGTCGTGTCGGTGGCGGCGAACTCCGACCGGCACGCGGCCGGCCCGTTGCTCACGGACCTGCTCGCCGTCCCCGCGGTCGTACGGTCGCCCGGGTTCCCCGCCTCCGACGTGACGGACGAAGCGGTCAAGACCGGCGACGACCGACTGGTGCGGCGGGCCATGTCGGTCGAGCGCCGCCGGTTTCGCGGTACCGCCTCGGAATGGGCGTGGCGAGTCGCTTCGGCCGGTGCCGCGGCCGGCGAAAGCCACCATTGGCCCGTGGCCGAGCGGCTGTATTCGCAGGCCCTACGGCTTTACGGGGACAACCGGCCGCCGGGAGTCATGGAGAACATCGAGAACGACCTGGGCGTTGCACTGCTGGAGCAGGGCGAGGTCGCGAAGGCGAGGACGCTGTTCGTCAAGCTGCTCGCGCACGCCCGTCGGCGAAGGAACCGGGTCGTGATTGCGCAGGTCGCGCACAACTTGGCCGCGATCAGCAGGCGGGACGGGGAGCAGGCCCGGGCGGTGGCCTACCTCCGCGAGGCGGTGGCCGCCGCGGACGAGACCGGGGACGTCGAGGCCGCGGTCGGGTCGCTGCACTCGCTGGGGCTGGCGTACGCGGACCAGGAGAAGATCGGCGACGCAGACCGGGCGTTCCGGCGTTCGCGCAAGTTGGCCGAACAGTTGAAGGACGGGTTTCATTTGGCCCAGGCCGAGATGGGGGCGGGGCTGGTCGCGTTCCACAAGGGCGAGTTCCGCGGGTCGCTCGCCCGGTACCGGGCGGCACTCCACCTGTTCGAGCGGAGCGGCGCGAAGTTCGAGCAGGCGAAGGCGGTCCACAACATGGGCCTAGCGACCGAGAGGCTCGGTCGCCTCCAGCCGGCGACCGACCTGTACCTCCGGGCTGCGGAGATGGCCGGTGACGCATACGACTGGCCGATGGCGGCAACGGGGTTTCAATCCGCGGCACGGCTGACGGCAGAGCACGGCACGCTCGGGGAGACCGCTCGGCTCCTTGCGGCTGCGTTGATGGCATCGCTCGCGAGCCCCGACCCTGGCGAGGCGTTTCGCTCGGCGCTCCAGGCGTACCTCGTCGCCCGCGACGCGGTGAACGCGCGGCGGCAAGGCCGGGGGGACAAACTGCGAGACGCAATCGTCCGGCGAGTTGAGGCGGATTCCGAACGTTGGGTCACTGACGCAGTGCGTCGGAGCTTGGCGAAGGTGACCTGGGCCGCTCCGGGCTAAACCAACGCCGCCGCACGCCGGCACAAGGGCCGCGGCAGGGGACCCGTGCCGAACTAGATAAACAATCTGATTGAGAACTCAGGCTTGGACGCGAAGGTGATAATCGCCGTCTCCCGGGTTTCGGAACGACTGCGAGGAAGCAGGGGTGACCGACGTCGAGGCCTTGGTCCGCGTGTACGCCTTCGACCGGCGGTCGGACGACTACCGGGAGCGGGTGTGGAGGCGGGTGGACGAAATCGAAAAAGGTGAGCCGCGAAAGGCTGGCCAGGGTAGGCGTGCCGTCCGGTGAGGGTAGCCGGGACGGGCGTACCCAGGTGGCAATGAGAAGCCCGCGGGGCCGACGCCCTTTATGACGCCCTAAACTCGGGGTACAACACGGCAAGTCGCGGATTGTCGTCCGCGCGAAACTTGGGCCGCGAACAGGTCGCGACTGCTGATTTCCCGAAGGAAACCGCCGAAAACCAACGGAGGCGGAAGGATTCGAACCCTCGCTACCCTTTCGGGCAGACCGGTTTTCGAAACCGGCGCATTCAACCGCTCTGCCACGCCTCCAACGTGTCGGCCGCCCCCGGGGGCGATCCGGGAGGGAAGATAGGACGAACCGGGAGTTTTTTCAACAGTCTGGGGTCGCCCGCGCCCATCCCGGATTGCCGTCGGCAAGGCCTGTCACTTGGGGTCGCCCGACCGCCGCTCAGCGACCCTTGCTCGCTACGACCTACCCGCGCGTGGGGGCGGGTCAGCCCCCGCCCGACAGCCCCGCCAGCGCCGCGAGGGCGGTGAGCAGCTCGCCCGGCTCTACCGGCTTGCTCAGGTGGCCTTGGTACCCGGCCCGCAGGGCCCGGGCCCGGTCCTCGGCCCGGGCGTACGCCGTCAGGGCGACGGCCGGCACGTCCCCGCCGCCGGACGGGCCTAGGGCGCGGACGGCACGGATCAGCGAGTACCCATCCTCGCCCGGCATCCCGATGTCGCTGACCAGCACGTCCGGCTTGTCCCGCCGCACGGCCGCCAAGGCGTCGGCGGCCGACCCGGCGGTCGTGACCGCCGCGTCCCACCCTTCCAGCAGTCGGGCGACCACGGCCCGGGCGTCCGGCTCGTCGTCGACGACCAGCACC
>JAQGHJ010000595.1 GCA_028288905.1 Phycisphaerales bacterium
CCGACCCGGCCGCCGACGACGAGCCCGCCACCCGCCCGGCCGGCCACCCCGGCGGGGCCGTCCCGGGCGGGTTCCGCGTCCTCGTCTGGGACGAGCGGCAGCCGAAGCAGAAGGAGGCGTACGAGAACTGGCTCGGCAACGCGATCGCCGAGTACCTGCGGAACCAGCCGGGCATCGGGGCGATCCCGGTCGCCCTCGACGACCCGGACCAGGGGTTGAGCGACGAGACGCTGGACCGGTGCAGCGTGCTGGTGTGGTGGGGCCACGCCCGCCACCGCGACGTGCTGCCGGCCACCGGCAAGCGGATCGTCGAGCGGATCAAGGCCGGCAAGCTGTCGCTCGTCGCCCTGCACTCGGCGCACTGGTCAACGCCGTTCGTGCAGGCGATGTACGCCCGGGCGGCCGACGACGCGCTGAAACTGCTGACCGACGACGAGCGGCGGACGGCCAAGATCACCTACGTCACCCCCCTGCCGCAGAAGGCCCCGAAGGCGGACGCCCCGCTCACCCCGTCGGCCGAGCGGAAGGTCGATCCGGGCACCGGGCAGGTGGAGCTCGTCGTCCGCCTGCCGATCTGCTGCTTCCCGAGCTGGCGGGAGGACGGCAAGCCGAGCCACGTGACGGTGCTGGACCCGACCCACCCGATCGCCAAGGACCTGCCGCCGCAGTTCGACATCCCGCAGACGGAGATGTACGCCGAGCCGTTCCACGTCCCCAAGCCCGACGCGACCCTGTTCCTGGAGAAGTGGGACGCCGGCGAGCAGTTCCACAGCGGGATGATCTGGTCGGTCGGGAAGGGGAAGGTGTTCTACTTCCGCCCCGGGCACGAGACGTACGGCGTCTACAAGGAAGCGCTGCCGCTCAAGATCGTCGAGAACGCGTGCCGCTGGCTGGCAGCCGAGCAGGCGAAGGCGGTGCACGGCGAGCCGAAGAACGAGGCGAAAGGTGAGACGAAGTAAGGCGGCCGCCGATCGGCCTTAGCCAGCGGCTGGTGCCGACGCAGGTGAATTAAGTGTCCCCGCCACGAGCGGTTAGGCGTGCGTGCCCGCCTCCATCGCGCCGATCGTGTCCAGCAGGTCCGGCCAGGCGACGCCGCCCTTGGTCATCCACGCCTTCGCCCCGAGCATCCGGGCAGCCGAGGCGGCTCGGCCGGTCACGTCGGCGCTGTAGAAGACGACCGCCACGTCGCCGAACTCCGGGTGCGCCCGCAGTTCCCGCAGCACGTCCAAGCCGGTCATCCCCGGCATCATGTAGTCCAGCACCATCACGGTCGGCTTGTGGGACGAGCGGACGTAGTCCAACGCGTCCTCGCCGCTGTACACGCACGCGACGTCCCGGTGGCCGGACAAGACGAGCAGCCGGCGGAGGACGTCGCAGGAATCGGGGTGGTCGTCGACGATAAGGATCATGGTGGCCCTGCTCCTGACCGGAAACCCCTCCGGGTTCCCGGCAACAGAGTAGGCGTAAACCCCCCGGCGATCCGCTGACCTGAACCGGTTAAATCCACCTAACTACACGTGTGGCCTCGAGGACCGGCGCAACCCGTTTCTTGCGGCCGCTGCACGGCTTACGCATCGGCTCGCTTCTATGTAGGTGAGGAAATCATGAAGAGAGTCTCGCACCATCAGGTTTCCACGGCTTCCGTCCGAAGCCCGGCCCATTCTCCGCTAGGTGCTCGGCCAATAAGGTAGATCGCGACCCGCACCTCGCCGACACGAATGACCGTCGGGTCAGTCAGCGACCGTTCGACCGCCTGCCGAAGGCGGGCGAACCGGGCCGCGTCGTCGGTGTCAGCCAGCGGGGCGAAGAAGGCGTCGATCGTCTGCTCGTCGACCGGCTCTCCTTCGGTCCGCGCGGCCACCGCCTCCCGGGCCGACATTCCGGCCTTTGCCGGCCAGCGGAACACTTCGAACAAGGCGTCGGACTCGCTCGGGTAAAGCAGCCCGTCGCCCGCTTCGCGAAGGGGTTGGAGCGGGTCGGGGGCGGGCATGGGATGGGTGGGGTGATCTTGACCCATGTCGTCCTGACCCTCCTCGCCTGCACTCCCCCACCCCGAAACCCCGACACCTTCCTCCCCTCGTTTACTCCTTCTCTCGCCATCGCTGCTTCGGCTCCGGCGGCGGAACGGGGACGTCGTCCACCCGGGCCCGCAACGCGTCGGCCGTCGCGGGGGCGAGGCGGTCGAACAGCCGGTACCCGGTTCGCCGCTCGATCTCGGCTGGGGCGACCCGGAACCGGGCCCACTCGTCCCCCACGGCCGAGTTGTCGTTCGGCATGACAACGGCGATTACCCGAGCGTCGGGGCCGACGGCGGCCGGGTCGTCCGTCCCGCCGGTCTCCGGAACTGCGACGATCACCTTCCAGCACAGGGCCGGGACGACCACCTTCCCCTTGCCGATCGTGTCGGCGAACCCGTTCAACCCGGTCCCGCCCCGCCCGGCCCCTCCGGCGACCACGTACAGCCGGCGGTTCTGCTTCTTCACGAGGTCCCGGGCGTACTCCTCCAGGTTGTTCCACGCCTTCTGGTTCACGCTGGCGGCCTGGGGGATGATGTTCGTCATCACGAAGGTCGCGAAGCTCGTCTGGACGTCCACGGCCCGGTCCCCGTGCGGGCACAGGTGCCCGCGGTCGAACCCGCTGCCGGTGTAGTCCTGGTGGGTCACCCGCTTGAAACCGGCCGGCAGCTCGGAGTCGGGCACGAACTGGGGCCGGCGGGGGGCGGACCCCAGGTCGGCCGCCGTCAGCCGCCAGCTCACCCAGTTCGGGGTGCCGTTCGTATCGTTGTAGGAGAGGGCGAAGTAGGGCTTGGCGAGGAGGTAGTTGTTTCGGTTGGCCGGGTCGGGCGTTGCGGCGCTAGGGTTGCCGAGCAGAAGGTGGTCCGCGGCCCCGGTGGCCGGCGGGGTCGGGCCCCGCGGCCCGGACGCCGGACCGGTCTTCGGGGCCGGCTGCGGCCAGGTGGCGGACGGGCCCGACGCCTGCGGCCCGGGCCGCGGGCGGGTCGACCAGAAGTAGCTCGCGGCCGCGACCGCCGCCACCACCCCGATCACCAGGACGAGGACGAGCTGCGCCCGGCGGTCGAGCCGGGCGAACGCGGCCAGCAGCGCGCGGGCGTCGGCTTGGTTGAAGCTCTGGCGGGGGTTCGGGCGGCGGGCCATGGCGGCCCAGCATACCGCCTGACCCGGCGACGCGCACGCCCGCCCCACTGCGCGGCGTGGCCGCTTCTGCGGCCACGTAGAGGCCACGCGCAGGCGAGCGACGCGCGGGCGATATCGCCGCCCCACCATATTTTTCTGCGACGCCGCAGAAGAACTCCGCCGCCCGGCGCAACGGTACGGGCACAGGACCCGGGTCCCCGCCGAGCGGCGCGGGCCGCGGCACGGTCCGACAGGGGCGACACGGAGCACACGAGCATGAGCACGCGCAAGATCGGTTTCGCGGCGGCGGTGGTGGCCGGGCTGTTGGCGGTCGGGGCGTCCGGGTCGGCCGCGCTGGCCCAGGCCCAGCCGCAGCCGGGCGGGAACAACGCGGG
>JAQGHJ010000598.1 GCA_028288905.1 Phycisphaerales bacterium
GTCGGACTCGCCCTTCAGGCCCTGTAGCGAGATGTCCCCATGGCCACACGAAAGCCCAAGCCCACGACGACCGCGCGGGGCACGCCGCATCAACGCAGTTCCAAGGCGACCGAGGCGCAGGCGCCGAAGCGAACCGGCGGCGCCTCGCCCGCTTCGGCCAACACAGCCGCGCCGCCCGGCCAAACCGCCGTCCGCGTCCGCATGTACCGCCAGGGGCTCGGCGACTGCTTCCTCCTCACGTTCGGCCCGGCGGGCGGGCGGGCGGCCGCGGCCAAGCCGTTCCACGTGCTGATCGACTGCGGCGTGATCCTCGGGACCCCCAAACAGGCGGAGAAGATGCGGACGGTGGCCGAGGACCTGCTCGCCACGACCGGCGGGCGGATCGACGTGCTCGTGGCCACCCACGAGCACTGGGACCACCTATCCGGGTTCGTGCAGGCCCCGGACGTGTTTCAGAAGATCGAGATCGGCGACGTCTGGCTCGCATGGACCGAGGACCCGGCCCACCCGGTCGCTAAGAAGCTGCGGGACCGCCGGCGGGCGGCCGTCGCTGCCCTCGCCCGGGCCGTTCCCCGACTGCGGGCGATGAACTCCCCAACGGCCGACCGTCTGGCCGGGCTGCTCGGGTTCGCGGGGATCGACGTCGCCGCGTCCCCCGCCGCCGCGACGGGGACGAGCGGGCAGACGACGGCAGCCGCCCTCGACTACCTCGCCGGCCGCGTCCGCCAGCCCAAGTACTGCCGGCCCGGGCAGGACCCGATCGCCCTGCCCGGCGTCCCCGGCGTGCGGGTGTACGTGCTCGGCCCGCCGGAGGACGAAGCGCTGCTCAAGCGGAGCGACCCCACAAAGGCGGGCAAGGAGGTGTACGACTTCGCCTTCGACTTCGCGTTCGAGGAGGGGTTCCTGACCGCCCTCGACCGCGAGGGCGGGGACGGGCTGGAGCCGGCCGACACGCTCGACGAACGGGAGCGGGCCGAGCGCGGCCGCCCGTTCGACGCCGGCTACCGCGTCCCCGAGGCCGACGCGGCCGCCCACGCCTTCTTCCGCGACCACTACGGGTTTCCCGCCGATGCGGCACACCCCGGGGCGGCCGCCGGAGACGCCGACGACGACCTCGCCTATCGCCGGATCGAGTCGGACTGGCTCGAGGCGGCCGGCGGGCTGGCCCTCAAGCTCGACAGCGACACGAACAACACGAGCTTGGCGCTGGCGATCGAGCTGACCGCGACCGGCAAGGTGCTGCTGTTCCCGGCCGACGCCCAGGTCGGCAACTGGCTGTCGTGGGCCGGCGTGAAGTGGCCGCGGACCGGCGACCCGGCCGACCCCGGCACCGTCACCGGGCCGAAACTGCTCGCCCGCACGGTCGTCTATAAGGTCGGCCACCACGCCAGCCACAACGCCACGCTCCGGGCCCAGGGACTGGAGCTGATGCGGAGCCCCGACCTCGTCGCCCTGATCCCGGTCGACGAGCGAATCGCCCGCGACAAGAAGCACTGGGACATGCCCTACGCCCCGCTACTCACCCGGCTGACGGACCTAACGCGCGGCCGGGTGCTGCGGGCGGACAAAGGAGCTCCGGCCTACGGCGACAAGCCGGCAACCGCAACCCGGGCGGAGTGGGACGCGTTCCGGAAGGCGGTCCGCCAGACGGACCTGTACGTCGAGTTCACCTTGAGCGGGTGAGGACGCCGCCGGCGGCCTCGCGAGGCCGGCCGGCCGGGCCTTGCCCCCCGTCCCGGCTCGTCATACCCTTCCGCCACTCATGAGCATCCTCGTCAACAAGGACACGAAGGTCATCTGTCAGGGCATCACCGGTTCGGCCGGGGCGTTCCACACCAAGCAGTGCCTGGAGTACGGCACGAAGATGGTGGGCGGCGTCACGCCGGGCAAGGGCGGGCAGAAGGACGCCAACGGTCTGCCGATCTTCGACACCGTCGCCCAAGCCGTGCGGGCGACGGGGGCGGACGCGACGATGATCTTCGTCCCGCCGCCGTTCGCGGCCGACGCGATCATGGAGGCGGCGGACGCCGGCATCCGCGTGATCGTCGCCATCACTGAGGGCATCCCGGTCCTGGATATGGTCAAGGCGAAGGCGTTCCTCAAGGACAAGCCCAAGAGCCTGCTGATCGGGCCGAACTGCCCGGGCGTGATCACGCCGGGCGAGTGCAAGATCGGGATCATGCCCGGGTACATCCACCTGCCGGCGAACAAGGCCCCGAGCGGGAAGCGGGTCGGCATCATCAGCCGCAGCGGCACGCTGACGTACGAGGCGGTGTGGCAGTGCGCCAGCCGCGGGATCGGGCAGACGACGGCCGTCGGGATCGGCGGGGACCCGGTCAAGGGGCTGAACTACATCGAGATCCTCGACCTGTTCAACAAGGACCCGGAGACGGACGCGATCATCATGATCGGGGAGATCGGCGGGGCCGACGAGAGCCAGGCGGCCGCGTGGGCGAAGGTGAACGTGAAGAAGCCGATGGTCGCGTTCATCGCCGGCCGGACGGCCCCGCCGGGAAAGCGGATGGGCCACGCCGGGGCGATCATCAGCGGCGGCGAGGACACGGCCGAGAGCAAGGTCGCCGCCCTCAAGGCCGCGGGCATCGCCGTGAGCGAGAGCCCGGCGACGATCGGCGAGACCATGGCGAAGCTGATCGGCGTGGCGGCGTAACTGCCTCCCCTCCGGGGATAAACCCGGGAGGGACGCGCCCCGTAGTCGTGCGGGCGAAGTTATCCGTCGCCAGATAGCCCCACCCGGAAGGGTGGGGTTTTGCATTGCTGCGATCCACAGGCGGAACCCCACTCTTCCGGGTGGGGCTATGCGGAATACGACACGCCTGGCAGGATGTGACACGCCCGTCCGACCCGCGCTATCGGACTACCACCACGGACTCAATCGTCGCAGCACCCATGCCCTCGCTCGCGAACGTCATCCCCGACCCGCCCGCCCTGCTGGCGACGATCGACGCCGCCTGCACGAACGTCGGCTCGCACCTCCACGGGCCGGCCCACTGGCGGGCCGTCGGGTGGACTGGGCTGGAACTGCTCGCGGGCGAGCCGGCCGCCGACCCGGCGGTCGTACTGTTGTTCGCGATGTTTCACGACTCGATGCGGCTCGATGACGGGTACGACCCGCAGCACGGCCCGCGGGCTGCGGTGTTCGCGGCGTCGCTCCACGGCCGGCACTTCCACCTTCCCGACGACCGACTGAAGTGGCTGACGCGGGCGATCCGCGACCACACGGCCGGCCGGCTCGCCGGCAACCCGACGATCGCCTGCTGCTGGGACGCCGACCGGCTCAACCTATGGCGGGTCGGCGTGCGGCCCGACCCGGCATTCCTGTCCACCGAGACCGCCCGGCGGCCGGAAGTCATCGAGCGGGCCGCAAAGTTGGAGGGGCAGCGGCACGGGTGGGACGAGATCGTCCGCCGGCACAGCGAGCTGCCGCCGGGGGATGGCGACACCAAGACCGCTGCGACGCCACAATCATAGACCTGCCCCGGCCGCGGGCGGGCGTGAACCGGGCCCGCCACGAACGCACGGCCCGGCTCCCCCCCTCTCCCCGGGAAAGGGAGGAGCTCAGCCGACGTCCGACGCGGCTTCGCAACCATCGAGCGAACCCCGCCGGTCAGTCGTCGTCATCGTCCTTCGGCTTGCCGCCGACGGCGATCACCTTCGGCGTCGGCGGCATCTCGGCGTCCAGGCCCTTGACCGTCTTCCAGATGATCCGGTTCAGCAGGTCAGCCGGGGCCCGGTCGGCCCGGGTGAAGTCCATCTCCCGGGACGCGGCCGCCAGGTCGTCGACGGAAATCAGCGGGCGGTCCTCGGCCTTGGTGGCGGCGGCGGCCGGGGCGGTGGCCGCGCCAGTC
>JAQGHJ010000652.1 GCA_028288905.1 Phycisphaerales bacterium
CAGGCGGTCGAGCGCGTCGGGGTCGGCGACGGCCCGGCCGGCGACGGCCGCGTCCCGCAGCGCCAGCAGCTTCGCCGCCGCCTCCCGTCGGAGGTCGTTCAGCACGCTCTTGGGCACCATCGCGAGCGACCCGTGTTCCAGGCCGGCCACATGGCGGAGCTCGAACGGCGTGTCGCCGAGGCGGCCGAACTGCTCGCGGAACGTCGGCTCGGTGAGCGGGAACTTCTGGGCGGCCGCCAGCGGCCCTGGCCACGACACGGTCGCCTCGCGGCCGGCGGCGTCGCGGACGACGACCGTCAGCGGCCCGCCAACGGCGGCGGCCGTCACCGCGGCGTCCACCGCCACCCGGTTCGCCACCCGCTCCCGGGCGAACGACTGCCCGAGCCGCTTGCGGACGGCCGGGTCGTCCGTCTTCCACACGATCGCCCCGACCGCGACGGCCGAGAGGTTTACGGTGCCGGGGTCGAAGGCGATGTCGAGGAGGAGGGATGAACGGGCCGGGGATGGTTTCCCCCTCCGCTCATCCTTCATCCTTCCGCCTTCATCCTTACGCCTCACCGCCACCACCCGCCCACCCTGTTCATCCTGCTCGGGGTGCCCCTCGTCGAACACGACGCCGTCGCCGACCTTCAGGTCCGCCCCGACCGCCCCCGCCTCCAGTTCCACTGTCACCGCTGCGTCCGTCACCCGCGCCACCCGGCCGACCCGCACGCCCCGGCTCTTGGGGAACCGGGCGTGGACGAGCCGCTGGTGGTTCACGCCGTCGAGGAACCCGTGCGTGAACCCGCGGGAGAAGCTCTGGGCGAGCGCCAGCTCCTGGTCCGGAGGCAGCACGAACGACCCGCTTGTCGCCCCGACCGCGTCGATCGCCGCCCGGTACGCCTGGGTGGTGGCGGCGACGTAGTGGGCGCTCTTGAGCCGGCCCTCGATCTTCACGCTGCACACGCCGGCGCCGGCCAACTCGTCGATCAGGTTGTACGCGGCCAAATCCTGCGGGCTGAGCAGGTACGCCTTGTCCCCGAGGTCCCGCCGCACGCCGTCGACGACGAGGTCGTACGGCAGCCGGCAAGCCTGGGCGCACTGCCCGCGGTTGGCGCTGCGGCCGCCGATCGCCTCGCTCGTCAGGCACTGCCCGCTGTAACTGACGCACAGCGCCCCGTGCACGAACACCTCGACCGGCAAATCGGTGGCGGCCGTGATCTTCCGCACGTCGGCGGCCGACAGCTCGCGGGCCAGGATCACCCGCCGCACCCCGAGCCCGCGGACGAATTCGACCCCGAGCGGCTCGGTCAGCGTCATCTGGGTCGACCCGTGGACGGGCAACCCCGGGGCGAGCCGGGCGATGAGCCGGGCCAGCCCCAGGTCCTGGACGATGACGGCGTCGGCCCCGGCCGCGGCGACGGCGGCGACGAACCGGGCGGCGTCCGGCAGCTCGTCCGAGAACACGAGCACGTTGAACGTCACGTACCCGCGGACGTTGTGGGCGTGCAGGTACGCCATCACGTCCGGCAACTCGTCGAGCTTGAAGTTCGTCGCCCGGTACCGGGCGTTAAACCGGCTGTCCCCGGCGGCGTCGCTCAGCCCGAAGTAGACGGCGTCCGCCCCGTTCGCCACGGCCGCCCGCATCGCGTCCCAGTCGCCGGCGGGGGCGAGCAGTTCCGGGCGGGCCGGGGCGGTCGCGGCAACAGGTGCTCGGGCGGAAGCGGTGGCGGTTGCGGTGACGGGGGGTCCGACAACGGTCGACATGGTGCTCGCGGTACGAAGGCTTCGGGGGACTGGGCAGGTCGGGGGAAGGCCCGGCAAGCCAATTTAACCTATACGGCGTGGCGGCCGGGGTCGTTCCGGCCGCCGGCTCAGGTTATTTTGCCACCCGGGGCAGGGCATGGGGCGGCCGAACGGGTGGGGGCCGCGGGGCCGACCGCGTGGGGCGTCCCGTTCAGTGACCTCCCTAAGCCGCCGATACTCCGGGCGTAAGCCCGCGCCGCGGGCCCTGCGCCCGGCTGCCCGGGCGGAACCGCCGTCCCCCGGTCCGCCGCCTATGACCGCGACGCCCGCCGACATCTACAGCCCTCCGGCCGCCGACGTGACGGCGGCCGGGCCGCGCCGCTGGGCGGTGAGCCCCGGGGCGGCCAAGGCCGTCTGGGCCGTGGCCGAGCAGGGCACGTTCTCGCTGTCGAACTGGCTGCTCCAGACGCTGCTGGCGAACTGGCTGGCGGACCGGGCGGAGTTCGGGGCGTTCTCGGTCGCCTTCGCCTGGTTCCTGCTGGCCGGAACGGTTCACAACGCCCTCGTGGTCGAGCCGATGACGGTGTACGGCGGGGCCCGGTACGCCGGGCGGCTCCGCCAGTACCTCGGGGCGCTGGCCGGCGGGAGCCTGGCCGTGTCGGCCGCCGTCGGGCTGGCGCTGGCCGGGGTCGGGGCGGCGTACGCTGCCGGCGGGGACCCGGGCGTGGCCGTCGCGTGCTGGTCACTGGCGGCGGCGGCCCCGTTCGTGTTTTTGTCCTGGCTCATGCGGCGGGCGAGCTACGTGAGCGGGCGGCCGGACCGGTCCGCCGCCGCCGGGGCCGGGTACCTGCTGGCGATGACGGGCGGGTTCGTCCTGCTGCACGTCGCCGGACGCGTCACCGTCCCGGCCGCGACCGCCGTCATGGCCATTTCGTCCGCCGCCGCAGCCGCCTGGCTCATGCGGGCCGAGCGGGTGCGGCGGCCGGGCGCGGACGTCGACCCCGGGACCGGGAACAGCCTCGTGACCGACGCCCGCCGCGACCACTGGCGGTTCGGCCGCTGGGCTGTGCTCACCGGGCTGGCCGTGATGGTCGTCAGCCAATGGTACTTTCTCGCCGCCCCCTGGTTCGTCGGCGTCGAGGCGGGCGGGGCGCTGCGGGCCCTGACCAACCTGTTCCAGCCGGTCATGCAGGCGATTGTGGCGTTTACGGCCGTCCTGGTGCCGGCTTTAGCCCGGGCGGCCGGGACGCCGCGGTACGGACAGCTGCTGCGGCGGGCGGCGGCGTTGACGACGGTCGGGCCGGCCGCCGCGTGGCTGGCGGGCGGGCTGGCGGCCGGGCCGCTCGTCGGGCTCGTCTACCACGGGCGGTACGCGGAGCAGGCGTCGCTCCTGTGGCTGATCGGGCTCCAGCCGGTGGCGGCCGGGGCGATGATGCTGGCCCACGCCCGGCTGTGCCTGGCGGACCGCCCGGACCGGATGTTCGTCGCCAGCGCCGCGTCGCTGGCGTTCACGCTCACCGCCGGCACCGCCCTGATGTACGCCGGCGGGCTATGGGGCGTCGCCGCCGCCATGCCCGCGGCGATGGCCGTCGACGCGGCCGTGTCCTGGTACTTCGTCCGGGCGGCGACCGCCAAGGGCACCCCCGCGAATGCGACGGGCGCCCCCGCGGCCGCCGGGCAGGAGAACCGCTGATGGGTCGGGACCCGATGAAACTTCTGTTCGTCGCGTTCGGCTGCGAGCCGGGCCGCGGGAGCGAGCCCGGGGTCGGGTGGGGGTTCGTCGACGAGGCGTCCCGCCGCCGCCCGGTCTGGGTCATCACCCACGCCCGCCACCGCGCCGCCATGGACCAGTACCTGGCCGAGCGGCACGCCCACCACCCGATCCGCCCGGTGTACGTGGCGCTTCCCGGCCTGGGCTGGATGTGGCGGACCCACCTTGGGATCAACGTCTACTACTACCTGTGGCAGCTCAAGGCCGGGCTGGTCGGCCGGCGGCTGAACCGGGCCGTCGGCGGGTTCGACGTCGTCCACCACGTGTCGTTCACCCGGTACTGGATGCACACGGCCGGCGCCCTGGTCGGGGCCCCGCTCGTGTTCGGCCCGGTCGGCGGCGGCGACGCCTGGCCGCCGGCGTTCTGGGACGAGCTGACCCTCCGGGAGCGGGTCCGGGAACATTACTGGACCGCCGTCCGCCGGGTCATGGAGTTCGACCCGCTGCTGCGGCGGACGCTCCGGCAATCCCGGGCCACCCTCGCCAGCGGGCACCACGCGGCCGCCCAGCTCGGGCGGCTCGGTGTCAACCCGGCCGGGGTGATGAGCGCCGTCGCCCCGACCCCCGAGCTGCCGCCGGTCGGGCCGGGGCCGGGCCCGGGCGACGTGTTCCGGTTCGTCAGCATCGGGCGGCTGCCGCGGTGGCGGGGCGTGCACCTGGGGCTGCGGGCGTTCGCCGAGGCGTTCGGCCCCGCCGCCGGCCGGCCCGCCGACCCGAACGTGAGCTATTCGGTGATCGGCGAGGGGTCGGACCTGCCCCGGCTCAAGGCGCTGGCCCGCGAGCTCGGCATCGCCGACCGCGTCCGGTTCGAGGGCGACCTGCCGTACGCCCAGTGCCTGGAGCACCTGGCGGCGGCCGGGGCGATGGTCCACCCGACCCTGCGGGACTCGGCCGGCGTCGTGTTCGAGGCGCTGTCCCTCGGCGTCCCGGTCGCGTGCTCGGACATCGGGACGCCGCCGCTGCTGGTCGACGACACGTGCGGCGAGGTGATCCCGACGGCCGGCGGGGCGGCGGACCTGGTGTCCCGGATGGCCGCGACCATGCGGCGGTGGCGGGCGATGGGCGACGACTACGGCCGGCTCCGCCGCGGGGCGGTCGAGCGGGCGGCGGTGATGAGCCGGGCCGGGCGGGGCGACGCGATGGACGCGGTGTACGCCCGCGTCATGGCGGACCGGGCGGCGGCCGCGCCGCCCGG
>JAQGHJ010000671.1 GCA_028288905.1 Phycisphaerales bacterium
ACCAGCACGACGGCCGCGAACGCCCCGCCCAGCCCGAGCCGCCCGAGCAGGGCGAAGTCCCGCAGCGTCCCGATGCTGCTCCAGGCGACGGCGACGAAACCGATGACGGCCGTCGCCCACGCCGCCGCCATCGGCCCGACCGCCTGCCGCACCGTCCGGGCCACCGCCTCGGCCGGCGCGTGCCCGTCCCGCAGGTGCCGGAAGTAACTCGCCAGGTACAGCACCGAGTAGTCGACCCCGAGCCCGGCCAGGATGCCGCCGATGACCCCGGCGATCGGGCTCAGGTCCCGCTTGACCCACCCGTACGCCCCGAACCCGACGAACACCCCGACCGCCACCGGCGCGATCTCCAGCAGGAACTGCCGCACGGGCCGGCGGTAGAACACGAAGAAGAGCAATTGAAGCAGAACGATCGAGACGGTGATGCTGACGATCGAGTCGAGCCGGATCGCGCGGTGGCTGAAGTCGGCGGCGGCGTAGGCGCCGGTGTAGTCGAGCTTGAGCCCGTCGGCGTTGGCGGCCGCGGCGACGGGCGCCAACGCCTTCATCAGCCGCTCGCAGTAATCGAGGTCGCTGGACGAGGCGGTGCCGGCGACGCGGATCAGGATCGCCCGGCCGTCGGGGCTGACGAACGTCTCGCCGCCCTCGTACGTCCTGAACTGCCGGGCCCCGACGAGCCGGTCGAGGACGAACTCGTGCAGCCGGAGCGGGTCCTTGAGGAACTCCTTGGCCGCCGCCCCGGCGGCCGGGCCGGGCTGGCTGACCATCGCCTCGTTTCGCCGGATCTGCTCCCGCATGCCGCCGGCCGTCAGCCGTTGGCGGGCGGCGGCGAACGCCGCGTCGTCGAGGTAGTACAGCCCGGCCGGGACGAGCACCTTCTCGGCGAACCGCCGGTGGTCCGGGTCGGCCCGGAACGACACGCCGGCCGTCAGCGCCTTGGCCTCGGCCGAGGCGGCGACGGCAGCGGCGAACCGCTCGGCGAACGCGGTCAGCGCCTCCGGCGCCGGCGGCCGGTCGTCCGGCACCGACGCGAGCAGGATCAGCTCTCCCGAAGCCGGGTACGCGTCGAGCACGTGGACGAGCGCGTCGGCCGACGGGTTGCCGCGGGGGAACAGGGTGCTCAGCGACGTGTCCGGTCGGATGCGGGCGACGCCGACCGCCGCCCACGCGAGCACGACGGCGGCCAGCCCGAGCGTGACGAGCGGCCGGCGGGCGGGAAAGGTGAGCAGCCGGTCGGCGGCGGATCGGAGGAAGGGGAGGGGCATCGGCGTTGACGCGGACGAATGTTGACGATTGTTGCGGGGAGTTCGCCCGAGGCGTTTGCCGGGCGAAGCAGGCGCCCTCGAATCAGGCGGGGCCGCGCTGGGCGCCCGGCCGGGCCGGCGTGGCCGCCTGCCTCTTCGCGCGAGGCCCGGGCAAGCCTCAGCACCCGGGGCGGCCGCGGGGTCGCGCCCGCACTGCCTCACCTTCGCTACTCCGCCAGCTTCGTCGCCCCGCCGGGCGGGGCGAACGCCTTCGGCGGCAGGTCGACGTTCACCTCCGGGTCCCGCAGCCGCACGTCGATCGTCCCCTGCTCGCCGACGGCCGTCAGGCGGGTCGGCAGGGCGACGCCGGCGATAACTCGGTAGTCGGCCACCGTCAGCGAGAACCGCTCGACCCCGGCCGGGTCCAGCAGCCCGTACCGGCGGGGCGTGAGGGTCGGGCGGTCGACGTCGCAGACGACCCGCCGGCCGTCGTCCAGCGTCTGGCGGACGACCATCTTCTGGGCGCTCGGCGTCTCGACCGTCAGCCCGGGCCGGTCGAACAGCCCGCCGGTGAACGTCGACCACTCCCGGGCGAACCGGGCAGCGCTGCGGCTGGCCGGGATGATTTTGTCCGCCCGGCCCGGGTCGTCCATCGTCTTCACCCACATCCCGTCCGGGGCGAGCGTCAAGTCGAACACGGTCCGGCCGAACTTGAACGCCTGCAACCGCAGGTGGTCCGGCGGCTGGGTGGCCATCGCGCCGTCGAACTCGACGCTCTGCCCATCCGCCCGGGTCAGCGTCAGCCCGCACTCGGCCGACGTGGTACGGACGGCCTTCGCCCGGTCGGCCATCGCCCGCAGGGCGGTCGGGGCGTCCGTCCAGGCGTACGTCGGCAACGGGTCCGGCGGCGGGGCTTGGCGGCAGCCGACGGTAGACGCCAAGACAGCGATGAGCGGGAGGAGCCGGTGCAGGAGCGGACTCAGGCCTGCGAGCGTGGGTCGGCGCCCCTCGGTTCGCCGGACGGCCCGCACCGGTTGGAAACCCGTGCCACGGGGCGGCACGTCGTGGCACGGGTTTCCAACCCGTGCGGGCGGCATCGGAAGGTCGAGCATAATCATCCATCCCTCCGAGTCGTTCCCAACCGGGCGTCGTGCGGGCCCTTCAGTGACACGGGCTTCCAGCCCGTGCGTGCCCCGCCCGGTCCTTAAGAGCCTGCTGCCACCGAATGCCTTTGCAACGCCTAACCCACTCGCACGGGCTGGAAGCCCATGTCACTGAAGGGCTCGTTCGCGCCGCCGGCGACCGCGGGTTGTAGCCGCCGCTCACGGCTCCACTTGCTGCCGCAGCACCTTCCCGGCCGCCGACCGGGGCAGGTCGGCCCGGAACTCGACGAGCCGGGGCACCTTGTACGGCGCGAGCCGCTCCCGCAGGAACCGGCGGAGCGCCTCGCCGTCGGCGAACGCCGTCTCAACCGCCCCGGCGACCGCCTCGCCGGCCCCGCCCGGCCGTCGGGCGACGACGATCGCTTTCAGCCGCGTGACCGTCGGCGACACCGGCAGCGGCACGACCAGGCACGCGGCGACGGCCGGGTGCTCGGCCAGCGCGGCCTCGACCTCCAGCGGGTTCACCTTCAGCCCGCCGACCTCGATCAGCAGCTTGAGCCGGCCGGTGACGGTCAAATTGCCGGCCGGTTCGAGCCGCCCGAGGTCGCCAGTCAGGAAGTACCCGCCCAGCAGCGGGGCCGGCGACCCGTCGAGGTAGCCGGTCAGCATCGAGTCGGCCCGCACGGCCACCTGCCCGACCTCGCCGGCCGGCAGCGGCGACCCAACTCCCGCCGCGTCCGGCGGCAGGATGCGGACATCGACACCTCGCATCCCCCGGCCGACGCTCGCCGGGTCGAACCCGAACAGGTCCGGGTCCGCGTACGTGACCGACCCGATCTCGGTCGCCCCGTACAATTGCGTCACGGTCAGCCCCAGATTGACGCGGCAGGCGACGACGACGGCGTCCGGCAGGGGCCCGCCGGCCGAGTACGCCCGCCGCAGCGCCGGGAACCGCCGCCCGGCGGTGGCCCCGTCGCCCGCTCCCTGCCCGGGGGTTGCCCGCCCGCCCGCCCGGGCCGCCACCGCCTCGTAGGCGAACGGCACGCCCGGGAAGATCGTCGCGCCAACGTCCAACTCCGCCAGGACCGTCGGCACGTCGAACCCCTGGCACAGGCGGACGGTCGAGCCCGCCCAGAGCGGGGCGAGCAGCCCGTGCTCGATGCCGTACGAGTGGCACAGCGGGACGCACGCCAGCACCCGGTCGCCCGGCCCGAACCCGACCGCCTCGGCCGTGGCGGCCGCCACCGCGTCGAGCGACCGGCCCGTGCGGACGACCACCTTCGGCACCCCGGTCGTCCCCGAGCTGTGCAGCAGCAGGGCGGCCGACTCGGGAGATCGCGGGGCGGCCGAGGCCGCGGGTAGGCCGCCGGCCGGCGGGAAGGTGCCGGTTGGCCGAAACACCGCGTCGACGTCGGCGGCCGTCGGCACCAGGTCCCGCACGGCGACGACGGCCGCGGGGGTACCGATGATCGCTGCGGCCGCCGACTGGTCCGCCGCCGCCCGCAGCTCGGCCGCCGCCAGCGTCGGCGACACCGGGAACACCCGCAGCCCGGCCCGCAACCCGCCGAGGAACGCGGCCGTGAACTCCGCCCGGTTCGGCGAGCACAGGAGCAGCACCCCGCCCGGCGGGACGCGGGCGGTCAGCTCGCCCGACAGCCGCCGGGCAACGTCCCGCAGCTCGGTCCAGGTGACGGTGTTCCGCGACGAGGTGCCCGCGGCCGCGTGCCCGATCGCCACGTCGTCCGGGCGGTCCGTGGCGTGGCGGTCGAGTTGCTCCAGCAAACGCAGGGACATTGCAGGGGCGAGAGTGTACCCGGTCCCCGGCCGGGCCGGGAGCGGGCGGGGCGGGAGGTGAACGGCCATCCCCATCAGGTCCGTGTGACGGAACGACGGACCGTGGCTGGGCTGCCCAAAGCCTGTGGCGGCCGTTTCAAGGGCGGTCGCGACGTTCCACGAACGGGTGCCTTGACCGGCTCGTAACGACCGGACACATCTAAATATTTTGCAACCGGATAGAACAACGGGGTTGTCCAAACTCCGACTGTCAAGCATTATCGGTCGTCGCGCCTGCGATTTTAACGGCCGACGGCGCAAGTGCTGATCTATAATCGGTCAGGGGTAGTTGCGCTCGCCCGCCGAGTAGTACCGATAGGGCGGGACGAGCGCGGGGTTTCCGGTCGATCGCTCTGACGGGAGAGAGGACCGGCCGGGCCACGCGGGGCGTGCCGGGCGGGGCAGCTTGTCCGCCCACCAAGGGGCTGAGTGCCATGCTGGTTCTTGCGCGACAACGCGACCAGACGGTGATGATCGGCGACGACATCGAGGTGACCGTCGTCGACATCCGCGGCGACAAGGTTCGCCTCGGCGTCAACGCGCCGCGCACGGTCAGCGTTCACCGAAAGGAAGTGTACGACGCGATCCGTCGGGAGAACGAGGCGGCCGCCCGGGTCGCCCCGTCGGACCTGCCGGCCATCGGTCCCGGCCCGACCGCCCCGGCCGGCCGGATCGGGCCGGCCGGTGCCGCGCCCGC
>JAQGHJ010000699.1 GCA_028288905.1 Phycisphaerales bacterium
ACCAGCCGGCCCATGCCGCCGCCGCCGGCCGCGAGGTCCGCCGCGTCCGGCCGGTCCCGGGTCGGGCCGGGGCGGACCGGGTGGGCGGCCGGGGTCATCAGCATCTCGTACAGCTCGCGGGGCGACATCGTCGGGCCGGCGTCGACAGGCTCCCCGCTGCCGCCGGCCAGCCGCAGCCGGCCGTACGTCACTGGGTCGACCGGGGCGTCCGGCTCGATCGGGTCGCGGGCGGCCCGGTCGGCGTACGTGAAGTCGACCTTGCCCCACGGCGTCCGGACGCTGTCCGGGGCGGCGGCCGGGTCCCGGGGCAGCGCCGGCCCGACCGGCAGGACCGCGTCGTCCAGCACGCCGGCCAGGGCGGGCGGGACCGCGCCGGCCGACTTGGCCGGGGCGGTCGACTTGGCTTGGGCGGTCGACTTCGGCGGGGCGACCGGCCCGGCCGGCGGCTTCTTCGTCTTGGCGGCCATGCGCGTCTCTCCCGGGTGGACCGCCCCGGCCGGCGAACCGGGCGGGCGTCCCCGACGTACCTCTCGTTCGGACCGAACGGCTCGGCCGCGGGCCGCCGCTTGTCGCGGCGGGGCGGCCCTGTTATCTTCTTCGGCCCGTCCGGCCCGGCGATTCACCCGCCGGCCGGACCGTTCGCGACGACCCGACCGATCACCAGGTCCGGCTGACGTGGGCACAACCGGCGGCCGGCGGGGCGTTTCCCGCCAAGCGGCCGCGGTTCCACGCACGACCGGCCGAGGAGCGATTCCCGTGCAAGACAAGATCCACCCGCGTTACCAGACCTGTTCCGTCCACTGCGCCTGCGGCAACGCGTTCACCACGCGGAGCACCCAGAGCCGGCTGGCCGTCGACATCTGCTCGAACTGCCACCCGTTCTTCACCGGCAAGCAGAAGTTCGTCGACACGGCCGGCCGGGTCGAGCGGTTCAGCAAAAAGTTCGGCGGCACGTACAGCTTCCAGAAGAGCAGCGCGGCCCCCACCGCCGCCCCGGCGACGGCCGCCGCCGCGACCTGAGGCTGCCGGCGAGAGAGCCGTGCGGCGGGACCACAAATTTCGTTTCTACACACCGGCACGGCCGGCACGGGTTTTTTCCCGTGCCGGCCGTGCCGGTTTCGTATCGTGGTGCGTCGTTAAGGGTGGCGACGTTGCCTCCGACGCCTGGACGTTGCCGGAAACACCGTTCTCCGCTTGAGCTCGTTGAGCCTATAACGGGGCGAGTGCCCCGCCTCACCCCGCCGCGTCCTTTCCTCTTCGCCCTCATTCTCGGATTGACGATTCCGCTCGTCGGCGGGTGCCGGTCCTCGGCCCACCCGGCTGACCCGACCGCCGGGTCTCTTCCCGCCCCCCCTTCGCCGACGGCTTCCTCCCAGCCCGCATCGCTGCCGCCAGCCTGGGTCGAAGCGGTCCGGGCCGACTGCGCCCCGCCCGTCGGCTGGTCCGCCGAGCCGCTGAAGAAGACGGAGAAGAGCCAGCACCAAGTCTGGATCAGCCCGAGCGGGTCGACCGCGTACGGCGTGTTGAACGTCCGGCACTTCCTGATGTCGCTGGCGAGCAACGACCGGATCCTGTCCGAGTTCGTCACCGGCATGAAGGCGACCGAGGGGTCGGCCGACCTGCTCGAACAGTCGAACGACCCGACGCTGGCCGGCGGGGTCGGCGGCCTCCGGTTCGTGGCCCGCGGCGGGCGGTATACCGTCCGGGCCGACCTCGTCAGCCGCGGCCAGTACGCCTGGATCTGGTACGCCGGCACCCTGACGGGCAAGCCGGTGATCGAGGCGGAACTGAAGGTCGCCGAGGCCGCGCGGGACCGCACGATCATCGAGGCGGCGAAGAAGCGGTAAGCCGCCTGACCCTGCTGGCGGATCGGGTGCGGCAATAGGCGGACGGCGAACACCGACGGGGGCCATTACCCGAGCACGCCGTTCGAGTAGCGGTTCCGGTGCAAACCCCAGTAGCCCCACCCGGGAGGGTGCGGCTCCTCCGGAACCGCTACACGATCCCGCCCGATGCGATGGGTTCGCTTTCACCCCGACGTTCGGTCGTGGGCGTTAGTGTCCAACGTTCACCTTCCCGCCAATACCCCCGCCAGCTCTCATCCGTAACGCCGGTTCCGCCGACGCTTTTCACGCGATATCCTCCCGCCCCGGCCCGAACCCTCGTCGCCACTGAGTCGTTCTGCAGGTGGAGACCCGATGCCGAACCGTCCGCCCCGCCCGCTTAACGCCGCCGCCGCCATCGCGATACTCGCCTTGGCGGCCGCCTGCGGCGGGTGCCAAGCCGGGCGGCAAGTGCCGGTCCAGCGGCTGATCCAGCACCAGGCGTTGATCGATTTCTCCGGCCTCGGCCCGCCCGAGACGTTCGACGCGGTCAAGGTCCGGGCGGCCGTCCCGCAGGCGTGGGCACCGCTGCCGGTCGAGCGGGCGGCCCTGTACACCCACCAGCAGTGGAAGAGCCCGTCCGCCCGGACGGCCGTCGGCGTGATCCACGGCCGGCTCCCGCTCCCGCTCGGGGCCGGGGTGGTGCTGTGGATGGCCCGCCAGCAGTACGCCCGGCAGTCGCCCGGCGGGCCGGAGCCGGCCGAGTGGACCGACCCGCTCGGCCGGCGGTGGTTCGAGGGCGAGACGCCGCAGTACCACGCCCGCGGGTACGTGATCGTCGACGGGCTCGACGCCTGGGTCGCGTACGCCGGGTTCCGGATCGACGTCTCCCCCGAGCCGGCCGACATCGCCCTGGCCGCCCGGTGCCTCGACGCGATCGTCCCGACCTACGCCGGGCAGAAGGTGCCGACGACCGGTCCGGCGACGCAGGCGGCAACGGGGAATTAGCACGGCTGGACAGAGGTGCCCAACGCGGGTCGGGCGGTCGGCGCTTATCGATCGGGAACGATTCTTTCTGACAAGCCGCGGGCGCAGCGGAGCCCCGGGTTCTTCCCCTCCCGCTGAGCGAACCGAGGAACCCTGGGCTCCGCTGCGCTGCGCCCGCGGCTTGTCTTGTCAGGACGGAACGGGTGCGAGGTGCGACCTTGCCACTCCGGCACCCGTCCTTGTCCGTCGAACCTTTTGACCCGGGTTGCCCGGCGGAATCCGATCGCTACGATTTCCCGGTCCGCGCGACACCGACGTTCCCCGGCCGCCCGAGCGGCCTCCCCACTGCCCGCGCGGCACGCATTATGGCCTTCACCGAACCCGTCCTGACGAAGCGGATCCCGCTCGACGCCTCGAAGCGCAAGACCTTCTGGTACGACGACTACGTCGCCACCGGCGGGTACGCCTCGCTCCGCAAGGCGATCGACATGACGCCCGAGGAGATCGTCAAGCTGGTGACCGAGAGCGGGCTCCGCGGCCGCGGCGGGGCCGGGTTCAGCGCCGGCGCGAAGTGGTCGTTCATCCCGAAGGAGAAGAAGGGCCCGCACTACCTGGCCGTCAACGCCGACGAGAGCGAGCCGGGCACGTTCAAGGACCGGTACCTGCTCGACCACGACCCGCACGCGCTGCTCGAGGGCATCGCGATCGCCGCCAAGGCGACCCAGTGCGACGCCGCCTTCATCTTCATCCGCGGCGAGTACCACCGGCAGGCCAAGGTGCTGGAACGCGCGCTGGCCGAGGCGTACGCCCAAGGCGTGTTCGGGCAGCAGGGGATCTACGGGTCGGCGACGAAGGTCGAGTGCTACGTCCACCGCGGGGCCGGCGCGTACATCTGCGGCGAGGAGACCGGGCTGCTGGAGGCGCTGGAGGGCAAGCGGGGCTGGCCGCGGAACAAGCCGCCGTTCCCGGCCATCGCCGGCGCGTTCGGCCGGCCGACCGTGATCAACAACGTCGAGACGCTCATGTGCGTCCCGCCGATCCTGGAGCGCGGGGCCGCGTGGTTCAAGACGATGGGCACCCCGAGCAGCCCGGGCCCGAAGATGTTCGGCATGAGCGGGCACCTGAACCGCCCCGGCGTGTACGAGGACGAGCTGGGCATCACGCTCGACTACGCGATCAACACGCTCGGCGGCGGGATGAAGGGCGGCAAGTACAAGGCCGCCATCTGTGGCGGCATCAGCATGGGCGTGCTCGGCCCGACCCAGCTCGACATCAAGCTCGACTTCGACGACGTCCGGTTCCGCGGCGGGTGCCTCGGGCTCGGCACGGCCGGCATGATCGTGATGAACGAGCACACGGACATGGTCCGCGCGCTCCGCAACTGCGTCCGGTTCTACGCCCACGAGAGCTGCGGCCAGTGCACCCCGTGCCGCGAGGGCAGCGGGTGGATGGCCAAGATCCTGAACCGGATCGTCGACGGGTTCGGCCGGGCCAAGGACCTGGAGCTGCTGCTGGAGCTGGAGAAGACGATGGGCATCATGCCCGGGACGACGATCTGCGGGCTGGCCGACGGCACGGCCTGGAGCACGCGGACGTTCATCAACAAGTTCTACGACGAGTTCGCCGCCCGGTGCCCGGAGGACGCGCCCGAGCCGCTGGCGACCGTGCCGATGACGATCACCCGCGGCCGGCTAAACGTGGTCACGCCGATGGGAAGCAACACGCGGTGACGGGCCGCAACGCGTCGGACCCGGCCCGGCGGCTGCTCGTCACGGTCGCACCTTCTTAAGAAATCGCGACAGGCTTGCGTCGCAGGACGGGTTTCGGCTATCTCTTCAAGCGGCGGGCGGGGCCGTACGACCGGGACACGTCAAAAAAGGGGGCGCACCATGCTCAGGGGCGAGCGCGGACGGTGGGGGATGCTGTTGCTCGTCCTAGCAGCGGGGCTGACGGCGAGCGCCGCCCGACAACGGTCGGCGGCGCAGGGAACGGAACTGCGGACGTTGCTGGCCCGGGAGGCGGAGATCAAGGTCAGGGCAGCCGCCGTACACGCGGCGTACGCCGAGTCGATCGCCCGATGGGCTATGGCGTCGGAGGGTGATCCCCCGCCGGTCCTGACCCTGCGGGTCGAAGACGTGCTGGCGCTGGAGCGGATCCAGCTCCGCCTTGTCGAGCTCCGCGGCGGCGGTGACGGCCTGGCGGCGGAATGACCCGTAGGGGAACGACGCGGGCCACCCGCGCCCGAACGCACCAGTCGTCCCGTCCACCCCGCCCCTCACCCCGCCCGCTAGGATGAGCCGGTACCAGTATGCCCCGACGAAAGAAGGCGGCGGGGTTGGAATAGTCGAGCCGGGACGGGGTCATGGAGTCGGTCCTCGCCATGCGAGCGTTCTGTTGTTCTCCCGTCGGCCGGCCAATTTAGTTTTTCAGTCCGTGGTGGCCGCGAACCAACACCAATCGCCGGCCAAGCGGCCGAGCCGGTAACCCCCCTCGACAAGCGGTGTCCGCGTGCGGTTCAGCCGCCGGGCGAACCCGAAGTACCGCGCCTCAATGAAGCCGATCTGAGTGGAGCCCGTCAGCAGGTAGACCCCGCTGCCCGAGTCGATCGCGTACTCGGTGACGGCGAACGAGCCCGCCCACGCGTTCGTCTCGACGCCGCGGTACCCGCCAGGCACCACCGGATTGCGTCGCGTGGCAGGCGTCGTCGAATACGCTACTACCCACCGACGAGAGCTGCTCCGGTTCCCCGAGGCAGTGATCGTCCATATCTCATGTCTCTAGTACGATGCGGCTCGCGGCCGGCACCGACAAGCCCGCCGGCCAGACCACTTCGGTGGCAGGCATCTCGATCGCCGCCTGCGGCAACTCCAAGTTCCACGGCCGGTTCCAACGAGATGCCTCAACCGGACGTGCTGCCGGCCGATGAAGGGGCGGGGCACGCGCTGGGTAGCAGGACCCGCTCAGCCCTGCCCGTAAGGGCGGGGTAGGCGTGCAAATTTCGCGTCACCGGAACCCTACCCTTCCGGGTGGGGCTACCTCGGAATCCCGCGACGCAACGGAGCGCTGACGGAATGACGTGTTTCGGTCCGATCGCCACCCCGCGCCCGCCCGTCGCCCACGCTGGCCGCAAGGCAGACGGCCTTGACGCGCTCCAGTCCCCACCGCGGCTGGCAGTGCCAGCGGTGCCGGACGCGTCAACGCAGCCGACACGGTCCATCGTGCCGGCCGACGGTGCGCCGGCCGCGGCCGCCGACCGGCTGCCGATGTTCGACGCGATGCGGGTCGTCGCCGCGTTCGCCGTCGTCTGCACGCACGCGGCCGACGTCGACGCCTGGCGGCGGACGGCGTCCGCCCTGCAGTTCGGGGTCGCGTTCTTCACGGTGTCGGCCCTGGTGCTGCTGGCCCACAGCCTCCGCCGCCGGCCGGACCAGTCGTGGGCCGACTACGCGGTCGCCCGGGCCGGCCGGCTGCTCGTGCCGTTCGCCCTCTGGACCGCGGTGTACGTCGGGTTCTACTACGCCCTGCACCGGGCGACCGGGCACGTCGGCTGGGTCGGGTACGGGTTCGGGCACGTCCGGTGGTGGCGGACCGTCCCGAGCCTGATGCTCGGCGGGGCGGCCGTCCACCTGTGGTTCCTGCCGTTCATCCTGGTGGCCTGCGTGGCCGGTTTCCCGGTGCTTCGGTACGCCCGGGGGCACCCGGCCGCCCGGCGGTGGATGGTGCCGGTGCTGGTCGGGCTCGGGATGGCGGCCGCCTTCCTGCCGGACCCGCCCCGCGGGACCCACTTGGGCACCCGCACGTTCCTCCGGTTCGCGGCGATGACGGCGCCGACCGTCTGCTGGGGCCTGGCGCTGGC
>JAQGHJ010000347.1 GCA_028288905.1 Phycisphaerales bacterium
GACCGACGCCCGCCGCGGCCCCGCAGCCGACGCCGGCGCAAGCCGCGACCGACAGCGGCGCGAGCGCCGCAGCCGCGGAGACCCATCGACGCGCGCCGCGCTGGAACATCATAAGCGGCCCCGGAACGGTGGTCGGCACGGCCGCCCGCGGCCGCTCGACTGGCACTATGTGGCGGCGGCCGGGAACGGTCAACGGGGCCGAGCTTCCGCCTGTCGACGGCGCGACGAACGCGGTCCCCGGCCCCCGCGCCCGCCTCACAGGCGTAGGACGTCACCCCTGCTCCCGCCCGCCGCGGCCGCGGCCACGCTGTCGGCAGAAGTTCCTCGGCGTCCGCCGACCGCGCCCCGGAGGTGCGGGCGCAGTACCCGAAGGCAGGCGTAGTCGAGCGGCAGGCCGAAGGGTGGCGCCGGAGCTTCGCGGACGGGTGGGCGGAGCACGCAGCGGCGTGGTGACCGGGCTTCGAGGGCACGCGACCCCCGTCCCGCGCCGGCCACCGTGATCTGCGGGTCGGGTTTGAATGCCGCGGCGACGGATGCTGCCGAGGACAGGGTCGCCCCGTCCGGGTCGCCGCGGGCCTTCACGCGGAGCGGGCCGTAAGCAGGGGGCCGGCCGCCGCCCGGAGCAGGAACTCCGTCGCCGCGGCGGCCGGCATCGGGCGGGCGAAGTGGTACCCCTGCGCGAAGTCACACTTCATCGCGGCGAGCGCCGCGGCCTGCGCCTCAGTTTCCACGCCCTCGGCGATCACGGACAGGCCCAGCGTGCGGGCGAGGTTGACGATCACCTGCACGATCGACCGGCTGGTCGCGTCCGTGCCCATCGTGGCGACGAACGACCGGTCGATCTTCAGGACGTCGACCGGGATCCGGTGGAGGTAGCTGAGGGACGAGTAGCCGGTACCGAAGTCGTCCAGCTGCAGTTGGACGCCGAGCGCGCGGAGCTGCCGGACCGCCGCGCCGGCCGCCTCGGCGTTCTCGACGATCGCGCTCTCGGTGAGCTCCAGCCGGAGCAGGTCCGCGGCCAGGCCGGTCTCGGCGAGGATGCCGCGGACGCCGTCGACCAGTTCCGGGCGGGCGAGCTGCCGGCCGGAGAGGTTGACGGCGACGGGCACGCGGTCCTCGGTCATCGCCGCCCACCGCGCGGCCTGCAGGCAGGCCGTGCGCAACCCCCACTCGCCGAGCGCCAGGATCTGGCCCGTGTCCTCGGCCAGGGGGACGAACTCGCCCGGGGGGAGCCAGCCCCGCTGCGGGTGCTGCCACCGGACCAGCGCCTCCAACTCCACCACCCGGCCGGTCGCCAAGGACACGACTGGCTGGTAATGCACCTGCAGCTCGCCCCGCTCCAGGGCCCGCCGCAGCGACGCCTCCAGGTCCCAGCGGGTGAGGGCCGCCTCGTGCATGCTCTGGTCGAAGATCGCG
Organism: Phycisphaerales bacterium; assembly: GCA_028288905.1. Classification (GTDB taxonomy): domain Bacteria; phylum Planctomycetota; class Phycisphaerae; order Tepidisphaerales; family Tepidisphaeraceae; genus Humisphaera. Next base: position 1,417 of record JAQGHJ010000347.1, read on the forward strand.
AACGACCCGCGGTTCGCCTTGGCCCGGTACAGGGCGGTGTCGGCGTCGCGGAGGATCTCCTCCGGCCGCTCGTAGGCCGGGCGCGCCACGGCGATGCCGATGCTCGAGCGGGCGAAGACCTCGTGCCCCTCGATCCGGAACGGGGTCGACAGGGCCGCGCGGATCCGGTCGGCGACCCGCACGGCGTCCTCGGGGGCGGCGAGGTCCTCCAGCAGCAGGACGAACTCGTCGCCCCCCAGCCGCACGACCTCCCCCCGGACGGCCGCCGGGCGGCTCAGCGTGTCGGCCTGCCGGGACACGTCGGCCAGCCGGCGCGCCACGCCGATCAGCAGCTGGTCGCCGACAAGGTGCCCCAGCCCGTCGTTCACCACCTTGAACCGGTCCAGGTCCATGTAGAGCACCGCGAACAGGTGCCGCGCGTCCCGCCGGTACCGGGCCAGGCACCCGGACAGCCGGTGCATGAGCAGCGCCCGGTTGGACAGGCCGGTGAGCGCGTCGTGCATGGCGTCGTGCCGGAGCTGCTCCTCCGCCAGCTTGCGGTCGGTCACGTCCTGGATGACGGCGACGGTGTGGGCCGGGCGGCCGTCGGCCGCCCGGATCAAGGCGGCCGTCACGTTCACCCAGATCACGCGGCCGTCCTTGCAGACGTACCGCTTCTCGCAAAAGTAGTCGCCCGACTCGCCGCGGGCCAAGCGGTCGACCAAGACTCGGTCGGCGGCGCGGTCGTCCGGGTGGGTGACGTCCTCGGCCGTCCGCTCCAGTAGCTCGTCGCGGGTGAACCCCGTCAGGTCGCAGAGCTTACGGTTCACCTGGAGGAAGCGGCCGGTCGTCGGGTCGGCGTGGGCCTTCCCGACCGCCGCCAGCTCGAAGCTCGTCTGGTACTGCGCCATGCTGTCGATCAGCGACCGCTCGGCCCGCCGCCGCTCGGCGATCTCCTCGCTCAGCTTTTGGTTTGCCTGCCGCAGGTCGTGGGTCTGCTCGTCGACCATGCTCTTGAGCTGGTTCAGCTTCAGGTGCGCGTGCTTGGCCAGGTGCCACTTCTCCGTCAGCGCGCAGGCGAGCTGGCACACCTCGACCGTGTCGAACGGCTTCTTGAGGATCAACATCCGGTCGTGCGAGCCGAGCTTCCGGAGGATGGCCTCCCACGAGTAGTCGGAGTACGCCGTGCAGATGACGACCTGGACCTCCGGGTCGGCCTCCCAGATCTTCTCGATCGTCTGCACCCCGTCCCAGCCCGGGGGCATCCGCATGTCGACGAACGCCAGCGCGTACCGGTGGCCGTCGCGGACCGAGGCGAGCACCTTCTCGTACCCCTCCTGCCCCTGGTAGGCCGATTCGAGCTCGTACGCCGGCCGCGCCGGGGCGGCGGCGTCGGCGGCGGCGTCGGCGTCGGCCCCGAACAGGTCCGCCTCCAGGTCGGACAGCCCGTCGGCCCCCGCGCCCGCCCCGCCCGCCGCGGCCACGAGGATCTTGCGGAAGTCCTCGTGGATGTCGCGGTTATCGTCGACGATCAGGATTCGGTGCTTGTGCGAGCCCATAACGTTCCCGGGTAGCCCACCTTCAAACCGTCGGAACCGACACGCCGCACGCGGCTTTCCCGCCGCCGTCCCGCACGGGCCCGGACAGGCTCAGGCGGCGATCGCGGACGGCCTGGCCGCCGGCAGATCGAGCGTGAACGTCGCGCCTTGGTCCGGGCCGCCGCTGGCGGCCCGGAGCGTGCCGCCCATCGCTTTGGCAGCGTTTGCCGCGCTGTGCAGCCCGAACCCGTGGCCCCCCTCCCGCTTGCTGAACCCGTGCTCGAAAATGCGAACCATGTCCGGTTCCGCGATGCCGATGCCGGTGTCGGCCACCTCGACCCGGGTGCCGCCGGCGGGGGCGGCCGAGACCGTCACCCGGATCATCCGCTCCGCGCCGCCGCCGGCCCCGATCGCCCACTTGGCGTTGCTGATCAGGTTCACGAGGATCTGCAGCACCTTGTGCCGGTCGGCCAGCGGGCGGGGGGCGCCCGGGTCGTACTGCCGTTCGACCTTGACCTGGTGGCGGTCGAGCGACGCCAGGTTCATCTGGATCGCGTCCTCCGCCAGCTCGGCGAGCGAAACCGGCTCGGTGACGGCGACCCCGACCGAGGCGTAGGTCTGCTGCGTGTTCACGATCTGCTTGATGTGCTCGACGTTCCGGGCGAGCGACTGCAGCTCGTCCGTCACCTCGCGCTGCTCGGCCGCCATCGCGTCGGACAGCTTGACGAGGTACGCCGGCAGCTGCCTGCCCTTCTCGTCGGTCGTCAGGAACGCCGCCATGTCGGCCTCGTGTTCCCTCAGCATGGCGGCGGCCTTGGTCAGCCCGCCGGCGCGGCTCCGCTTCAGCTTGGCCTCGATCACGGACGTCGACACGTTCACGCTGTTCAGCACGTTCCCGACGTTGTGCAGCACGCCGATCGCCACCTCCGCCATGCCGGCGTGCCAGGCGGCGTCGACGAGCTTCTTGTGGGCCGCCTCCAGCTGCGCCGTGCGGTCGCTGACGCGGTGCTCCAGGTCGGCGTTGATCTCCTCCAACTCGCGGCGGGCGGAGCGGAGGCCCTCGCGGGCCCCGTCCAGGCCGACGGCGGCCCGCTTCACCTCCTCCTGCATCTGGTTGAAGCTCACCGACATCTGGCCGACCTCGTCCTTCGAGTGGACGACGACCGGGCGGATGTCGACGCGGGCGTGGGCCTCGTCGAGCCGGCCGGCCGCCAGCGCCTCCATCGCCTTGGAGAAGTCCGCCAGCGTCCCGGACGCCAGGTTCCGGGCGGCCTGCGCCAGCTCGACGGCCGAGTGGGCGATCATCCCCGGCAGCACCAGCCCGACGGTGATCGTCAGCAGCGCGACGGCGACGAAGATGTCCTCCAGGGCCGCCACCATGGCCGTGCCGTGGTCGCCGGCGTTCTGCACGGCGATCAGGTACCCGGCCCCGTCGAGCAGGAGCACGAGCATCATCGCCCCGGTCAGCTTCACGTGGAGC
>JAQGHJ010000754.1 GCA_028288905.1 Phycisphaerales bacterium
GCGCCTGCCGCGGGCGGGGCCGCGGCTCCCCCCGACGGTACGTTGCCCCCGCGGCCCCGATCCGCCGGTCGCGGCGGCGCGGCAAGTCGACGAGGCTCGACCCGGGTGACGTCCCATCCGGGTGGCATGGGCAAACTTCGTGTTTGCCCATGCCACCCGGACACCGTCCTCACCCGCCGACGATGATGTCGTCCGGCGTCCCGTACCGGCGATCCGCGCCGGCGCTGATCAGGAGGTACTTGTCTTTCCCGCGGGGGGTGTCGCTGATGCTCGGGTGCTTGAAGTAGTCCTTAGCGTTCAGGTTGTCCTCGTCGGACGCGGTGCCGCCGAAGTTTAGGAAGTCCCCGGCGAAGTCGCCGGCCGCATCCCGCTTGTACGGCAGCAGGTGCTTGTAGTTGTACTGGTACGTGTCGTCGGCGTAGTCCGTGGTGGCCCCGGCGGGGGGCGTGCTCGGCGGGGTGATGCCGCCCACGTTCGCCCGCAGGTACAGGATCGCCCGCGGCTGGGAGTAATTGTCGACGAACTCGGGGGCGGAGCTGTCGATGTTGGTGGCCGTCACGCCGCCGGGCATGTCGAGCGGGTTGTCGGTGCCGGCGGCCCCGTTGATCTTCCAGTACGCCTTGTTTGCCAGGGCGACGGTCGGGTCCCACCCGGCCGGCAGCAGGTTGCCGGACGACGCGTCGACGTACGGCACGTGCCGGACCCGCTTGACCGGAGACGCCGACAGGTTGAGCGGGCCCTTGCCGACCTCCTGCGGGTTGACCGTCGGGTTCGCGCCGGCCACGAAGACGTACCCGCCGTTCAGCGTCACCACGAGGTTCTCGCTCGACGTCAGCGGCTTGCTGTCCGGGGGGACCGTTACCGCGCCGGCGGTGATGTCCGCGTTCCGGATCATGCCGGGGTAGCTGTGCTCGTCCGTGAAGTACCGCTCGATCGCCCCGGCGATCGCCACCATGGACGACTGGGTCCGGGCACTCTGGGCCTGCGTCCGCACCTTGCCGGCCACCGGCAGCAGGATCGCGACCAGGATCACGATGATCCCGATGACGACGAGCAGCTCGACGAGCGTGAACCCGTTCTTGGCGGCGGCGGGATGCGGGCGGCGGCGCGAGCGGGTCGTCATGGGGGTGCCTTGGGGGTGGAAGGGCGGGAAAACCTGAGGGGAGCGGCGCGACGCGAACGGTCGGTGCCGGCGGTGGTCGGTGCCCGGCTTCCGGCCCCGCGCTTCGCGGTTCCGCGGCGCGGCCCGGTGCGTCGACCGGCAGGGGCGATCACGCGAGGGGCAACGGCGCGAAACCGCGGAGCGGCCGGCTGGCGGCCGGACGCGTCACCCGCCCGTCCGCCAGCCGGGTACCGCCTGCCGCGGTCGGGGTCACTTCTTACCGCCGGGTCACTTCTTGCCGTTCGAGTTCGTCAGGCCTTCCATCAGGCTGATCATCGGCATGAACAGCGCGATCACGATGAACCCGACGATCACGCCGAGCACCACCACCATGACCGGCTCCAGGATGCTGATCAGCGACGCGACGAGCACGTCCACGTCGGCGTCGTAGTTGTCCGCCACCTTGATCAGCATCTTGTCGAGGTCGCCGGTCTCCTCGCCGACGTCGATCATGTTCACGACGATCGTGTCGCACACCTTCGTCGCCTTGAGCGGGGCGGCCATGCCCTCGCCCTCGCGGATCGCGTCGTGCACCTTCGTCAGGGCCCGGGCGTACACCTCGTTCCCGCACGTCTCGCGGGTGATGTTCAGGGCCTCGAGGATCGGGACGCCGGCGCTGATCAGGGTGCCGAGCGTCCGGGTGAACCGGGCGATCGACGTCTTGCCGAGGATCCCGCCGAGGATCGGGATCTTCAGCAGCAGCGAGTCGGTGAAGAACCGCCCGCCCTCGCTGATCCGGATCAGCCGCCAGAACACGCTGAATACGATCGGGGCGGCGATGATGTACATCCACCCGCCGCCGGCCATGAAGTCGCTCATCGCGATCAGGATCTCGGTCGGGGCCGGCAGCTTGAGCTTGAAGTCCTCGAATATCTTTTTGAACTTCGGGATCACGACGATCATGATCATCGACACGATGCCGACGGCGATCGTGATCACGACGGCCGGGTAGATCATCGCCCCGATGACCTTCTTCTTCAGCCGGGCCGACTTCTCCATGAAGTCGGCGAGCCGGGACAGGATCAGGTCGAGCACGCCGCCGGCCTCGCCGGCGGCGATCATGTTCGTGTACAGCTTGTCGAACGCCTTGGGGTACTTGGCCATCGCGTCCGACAGCGACCCGCCGCTCTCGACCTCGTCCCCGACCCCGCCGACGATCGCCTTCAGCAGCCCCGGCTTCTGCTGCTGTTCCAGGATCTGCAGCGACCGCAGGATCGGCAGCCCGGCGTCCTGAAGCGTGCTGAGCTGGCGGGTGAAGTTCACCAACTGCTTCTGCGACACCCCGCCGAGCGACATCGGCATCTTCCGCCCGCCGGACTGGGCCTTGGCTTTGGCACCGCCGGACTTCTTGGCGACCTTCTTCTTCCCGGCCCGCTCCCGGACCTTCGTCGGGTACTGACCGAGGGCGCGGATCTTCTGGATCGCCTCCTCGGACGTGCCGGCCTCGACCTCGGCCTTGACCTCCTGGCCGGACGCGTTCATCGCTTCGTAGGCGAACAAAGCCATGGGTGACTGCTCCAAGGGCGGGAAACGCGGGCGGCGAACCGCCCGCTCGGGCGGCGGGCCACTCGTCCCCGCAGGGGAAAACCGCCCCGGCGGGCGGCGCGGCCGGACGACACCGGCACGGCGGCCGACGGGCCGGGGCTTGCGAACTGTTCGCGGTGTCCACCGCCGCCGCCTTCCCGCCCGCCCCGCGCGGAGACGGTTCGGAACGGGCGGCGTAACTGCCCGCTCGGCGGCGACCGGGCATCAAACCCGACCCGGGCCGATTGTGCAACGGGCCGGCGTCGGCCGGGGCGGGCCCGGGGCGGACGGACTCCGACCGGAATAAGAAATACGCCGCCGGCCAGGGCCAAGTTCCGCCGGCCGTGAGTCCGTCAACCCGTCCTGCCGACCCCGCCGCAATCCGGACTCCCCGCCGTCACCCGAATAGCGTCGGGCCCTCGTCCGGTTTGGTGCTCTTCCGCCGCCGCTGCGACGACCGCGGCTTCGCCTCGGCCGGGCGGGCGTCCGGGTCCGGCGACCCCTTGCCCGCTGCTCCTGTCACCCCCTCCCCTTCAACCGGCCCCCGGTGCCCGCCGGCCGATGGCCGGGGCCGCCCCGCCGCCGTCACTGATGCGCCGGCCGGCTCGCCGCCCAGCCGCGCCCGCCCGTGTGGGCACAGGTCGAGCACCTGGCACCGCTCGCACGCCGGGGCCGCGTAGAAGCAGCACCGCTGCCCGTGCAGCATCAGCACCTCGTGGTGGTCGTAAACCTGTTGGGCGTCCCAGTCCGGCGGGAGCATCGCCTCCATCACCGCGTGCGACGGGCCGACCGCGAGGCTTTCCGGAATGATGCCCAGCCGCACCGCCACCCGGTGGTGGTGGCTGTCGACCGGCAGCGCCCGCCCGCGGAGCGAGCTGAACGACAGGACGGCCGCCTGGGTCTTGGGCCCGACGCCCGGCATCTGGCCCAGCCACGCCCGGGCGTCCGCCGGCGACAACGCCGCCAGGAAGTCGAGCGACAGCTCCTCGCCTGCCGGCGCCCCCGCCGCCCGCCGCCGCTCGGTCACCCGCCGGAGCACGTCCTGCACCCGCGGGGCCTTCTGCTCCGGCCAAGTGCAGACGGCGATCGCGTCCTGAACGGCGTGCGTCGGGGCGTCGCGGACGGCCGCCCACGTCGGGAACTTCTGTCGCAGCGCCTTGAAGGCCCGCCCGGAGTCGGCGTTCCGTGTCCGGTGCGACAGCAGGCTCGACACCAGCTCGCTCAGCGGGTCGAGGCCGTGGAAGTACGGGATCGGGCAGGCGTAGGCGGCGCACAGCCGCTCGTGTGCCAAAAGCAACTTGTCGCGCGGCGGGAGCCGAAGCGGGTCGGCCGACACCGGCACCGCGGTCGGCTCCGGCGGCACCCTTGTTTCCGAAGAACGGGGCGGGTTGATCGGTCCTCCTTGACCGGCACGACGTCCGGCCACCGACGCCGACAAAGCACGTGCCCAGCCGACGCCGGACGGTTGCGGCACCTCATCTCATCCGTGCGGCCGGACGTTTCGTATGGTATTGAGATATCCTGCAGGCCATTTATTCGAATTTTACCGGGTGGGGCCGCCCTCGTTGGGCAC
>JAQGHJ010000762.1 GCA_028288905.1 Phycisphaerales bacterium
GACAGCGTGCCGTCCGGTAGGATCGTGAACCGCTGAATCAGCCCGCTCAGGCTCGACGCGTACAGTTTGCCGTCCGGCCCGATCGTGACGGACGAGTACTGCTGCCCGGTCGCCGTCGGGAGCGACACTTTCTCGAACGCCAGGTTCGGGTCCGTCGGGGTGATCCGGACGCCGGTCGTGAACGTCATCGTGAACGGGGCGAACGTGGCCCCGCCCGTGTCCTTCACCCCGGCCGTCACCTCGAACGTGTACCCGGTGTTCGCGTCGAACGGGCCGTACGGCTGGAACGTGATCGTGTCGCCCGCCCCGCTCGTGCTCACCTGCCCCGGGACCGCGACCCGGTCGCTCGTGCGGTACAGCTTGACGGTCGACGTGTTCAGGGTGGCCGTGTCCACGCCCTTGCCGACGTTCGGCAGGTTCAGGTCGGCCGACACGTAGCTGTCCCGCTGCACGTCCGTCGCACCGGGGCCGGGCGTGATCTGGTCGGCGCGGACGCTCGGGTGGCTAACGGTCGGGGTGCCGGGGGTGATGCCGAAGCTCTCGTACGTCAGCGTCTCGGCCGCCAGGTCGTTCTTCTGCATCGCAATGATGCCGGCCCGGGCGGTCTGACTGAAGAACTTCGCCTTCTGCGTGCCGGACAGCGTTAGCGTTTGAGTGACCTCGGTGAGCGTGCCGCCGTTGATCCGGTAGTACGCGGTGACCACGCCGGTGCTCGCGTCGCCGGCGATCGTCAGGTCGAGCGTGTTGATCGTCGCGAACGTGCCGACGTTCGTGTACGACTTGTCGCTGGCGATCGCGTGGGTGTACGTGGTGGCCGACGCCGCCTTCTGCTCGTCGACGAACTGCAGGAACGTGCCGTTCGGCTGGGCGACCGCGACCAGCTTCACGTAGTTGTCCTGGTCCGGGCCGAACAGCAGCCCACCCTGCTCGCTGGCCTTGTCAAGGAATTTGAGCGGCCCGACCATCCGCGTGGTGACGCTGAAGCTGCCGCTGCTGCCGTTGAACTGGGTCTGGAGCCCGTTGACGAGCGTGTTGTCGTTCTCCCAGGGGCCGCCGGCGAGGCTGGTGCCGGCCGTGGTGACCTTGAGCCGCCCGCCGACCAGCTCGACGAGGCTCGGGGCGTACTCAGTGCCGTTCTTGTTCGGCATGACCCAGGTCAGCCCGGTGCCGACGCCGTTCTTGTCGGCGACGCCGCCGGCAGCCGACTCGAAGTCGAGCGCGTACGGCAGCGTCTGGATGACCGACGCGTCGCCGGCCATGAGGGTGCGGCCCTCGAGGTGCTCAACGGCCGCCACGGCCGCCGCCGCCAGCCGCTGGCCCGCCCGGCGTCGCCGAACGTCGGCCCCACGGCTCGGACCGCCGACCCGATCGTCACCCGCCGCGCTGGACTGCAGTTCAACCACGTGCGTCGCTCCCGCTGAAATCACCGGGGCGCCACGTCTGGGCGGCACCCGGTTGAACCGTACGTTGTCGCCGCCGGCCGGCAGGGGGTCCGGCTTGCCCGGAACCGGTCTGGCGGCGTTCGCGGTCGCCCCGTTCGCCGCTACGACCGGCACGGGTGACCGTCCCGCACCGGGAACGGCGCGACGCGATAACGGCTTCTTCGGCCGGAGGAGGGGACGACCCAAGCCGCACACCCCGCAAAGGTTTCCATGCGGGTTTTCGGACGCTGAGTGGGTTAGGGCGGCGGGAAAGCCACTCGTGTGGCAGGGGGGTAGGACTGGATGTTCGCGGACGAAGTCTCTTAAAGTGGCCAATGCCCGCTCACCGCGAGGCGCAGCACTTCCAGCGCGAAGTTCCGTAGCCCATCTGTAGACGCCGTCGCGTCGCCTGCCGCGGCGCGACCGACTTCCCGATAGACGCCAACGCAATTACGGCAGGTCGCTGAGGATCTTTTGTAGGGGTGAGGACCCGTGTGGCGGCATCTCCCCTTCGACAATTTATGCGGCCTGCTGGGCAGCCCCTTCGAGGCCATCGTCTGTAATGCCAGCGTTATGCCCAAACTTGATGCCCAGTGCTCCCTCCCTCACACGAGGACCTGTACGGAGAGCTGATGAGGATGGCGTGTAGCTGCTGCTTCAGAAAAACCTTCCTCGTGCCATTGACGCCCGGCGTGGATCGGTTAATATCCCTCCTCCCGCGACGGGGTCGGCCGGCAGGGCCGGTCGTCGCGGGGGTCGCAACCGCTGCTTCGGCAGGGGGTTGCGGGTCCCGGAGGCGGTCGTCGGCCTCCTGGGAAATATCTCGCCCGTTCGAACTTTGTTCGGCGGGCGGCGTATGAATGAAGACGAGTTTGTGCTGCTCTTTGACAAGTGGATGGATACGGGAGAAGAGGCCGCGAGGCGGGCGAGTATCGCCCCCCGCCGCGTCTCGCAGGCGTTCGCGCCGGCGGGGCGAAGCGGGGGACGGCACGGTCGTCCTTGCGGCAACAAGCAAAGCGTGAAAGAGCAACCGACCCTGCCTTCGCCGGCGAGCCTCCGGGTTCGCCGGCGAAGCGGGTCGATCCTTTGAGCGTGAGCGTGAAGCCAAACAACAGGGCCGATCGGGCCTTGCGACAAGCAGAAGTTTGAACGAATGGAAGCCATACAGTCCCGGGACCGCGTCGGCCGCAAGGCCGCCGCGGCAACCCCGGGGCCGATCGGCCGGGGGTCGCACCCCGGCGGGTCGCACCCGGTCCGCGAGCGTGTCTTCGCTCGCGGGTCGGGGGAGTAAGCTCCTTCAAGCGACTTTTCGAGATCACCCCCGTCCCTCGCCGCCGCCGGTTCGCCGGCGGCGGTGGGGCGGCGGGGTTCCAATCGCGGAAACCAATTGAAGAGTTTGATCCTGGCTCAGCCTGAACGCTGGCGGCGTGGCTAAGACATGCAAGTCGGACGGGGCCGTAGCAATACGGCCCAGTGGCGGACGGGTGAGTAATGAATCGCTAATGTGCCCTCCTGTCCGGGATAGCCGGCCGAAAGGCCGGGTAATACCGGGCGACGTTCCCGCGGGGCATCCCGCGGGACCCAAAGGCGTAAGCCGCAGGGGGAGCAGGCGATTTCGTATCAGCTAGTTGGTGGGGTAACGGCCCACCAAGGCGACGACGCGTAACTGGTCTGAGAGGACGGCCAGTCACATTGGGACTGAGACACTGCCCAGACTCCTACGGGGGGCTGCAGTAACGAATCTTCCGCAATGCGCGAAAGCGTGACGGAGCGACGCCGCGTGGAGGTTAAGTCCCTCGGGATGTAAACTCCTGTCGGGGGCCACCAAGTTCTGAGGGGCCCCAGAGGAAGGCACGGCTAACTCTGTGCCAGCAGCCGCGGTAATACAGAGGTGCCGAGCGTTAGGCGGAATCACTGGGCTTAAAGCGCGTGTAGGCGGGTCGGTCAGTGTCCGCGTGAAATCCCACGGCTCAACCGTGGAACGGCCGGGCATACTGCCGACCTTGAGGCACCTAGGGGCGAGCGGAACAAGCGGTGGAGCGGTGAAATGCGTAGATATCGCTTGGAACGCCGACGGTGAAAACAGCTCGCTGGGGGTGTCCTGACGCTGAGACGCGAAAGCCAGGGGAGCGAACGGGATTAGATACCCCGGTAGTCCTGGCCCTAAACGATGTCCACTGGGCCGCGGCGGCTCTGACGCCGTCGCGGCCGGAGCAAAAGTGTTAAGTGGACCGCCTGGGAAGTACGGTCGCAAGGCTAAAACTCAAAGGAATTGACGGGGGCTCACACAAGCGGTGGAGCATGTGGTTTAATTCGAAGCAACGCGCGGAACCTTACCTGGGCTTGAC
>JAQGHJ010000854.1 GCA_028288905.1 Phycisphaerales bacterium
CGAGGCCGACGGGGCCGGGCGGTTCGCCTTCTCCGGGGCGTCCCGCACGACGAATGATCCGGCCCCGCCGGGCGGGAGCGTCCGGGTGGCCGCGGGGTGGCAGCACCTCGCGCGGATCTGCGGCGACCCGGCCGTCGGGCTGGAACGGAACGTCCGCCTGCGGTTGTTCGCCGTGGCGGCCGGGTCCGTGTCGCCCGCGCTCGACGCGGCCGACCTCGATGACCCCCGCTGGCCCGCCGTGTTGGCCGACTGCGCGGTGTACGTGGGCGCGACCCCGGGCCTGAAGGGCCTGCACCTCGTCGCCCGCGGCCTCGACGCCGCCCAGGTGAAGGCCCGCGTCATGCAGCGGTTGCTGGCCGTCGCCCGCGGCGAGCCGGCTGTCCCGCTGTGAGCGGACTGAGGACTGGGCGAGCATCGGGTGGCGTGGGCAAACATAGCGTTTGCCCCTGTCTTCATTGCCCGTGTCTTCGCCTCGCTCGGTCACAGGACGCGGGCAAACGCTAAGTTTGCCCACGCCACCCAGATTCGACCCCGCCCCCGGGGCCGTACGATGTCCCCTGACATGCCTGCCACCACCCTTGCCGACTGGTTGACCGCGAAGTATCCGACCGCCAAGCGGACCACGCTGCGGCGGTGGGTGGCCGGCGGACGGGTGAAGGTGAACGGGCGGCGGGTCGACCGGTTCAATCGCCCGCTATTGCCGACCGACGCGGTGGCGATCGACGAGCGGCCGGACTCGATCCGCCCGGTGTCGGCCGGCGGTGACCGGCCGGACCGGCTGCCGTTCCGGATCGTGTTCGAGGACGCGGACCTGCTCGTCGCCCACAAGCCGGCCGGGCTGCTGACCAGCACCGTCCCGAACGAGAAGCGGCCGACGCTTCTAGCCGCCGTGCGGGAACACGTGGCGGCGGCCGACAAGCGGGCCCGGGTCGGCTTGATCCACCGGCTCGACCGCGACGCCGCCGGACTGCTGGTGTTCACCAAGACGGACGCGGCATACCACGCGCTCAAGACGCAGTTCTTCCACCACGACGTCGAGCGGATGTACCACGCGGTCTGCCGGGGCCGGCCGACGCCGGGGTCCGGGCGGATCGAGTCCCACCTCGTCGAGCGGGCCGACGGGTACGTGTACGCCGCCGACGAGCCCGGCCGCGGCCAAGTTGCGATCAGCGAGTACGAAACGGTGCGGGTGAACGAGCCGTACTCGCTCGTGCGGGTGAAGCTGCACACCGGCCGGAAGCACCAGATCCGCGTCCACCTGCGGGCGAGCGGGGCCCCGATCGTCGGCGACTCGGTCTACGGCCACGCGGGCGACGCGCCGCTGCACCCGCGGCTGCTGCTCGTCGCCACCCGGCTCGGGTTCACTCACCCGACGACGGGTAAACCGATCGCGTTCGAGCTGCCGCTCCCGGACGACATGGAGAAGCTCGTCCCGGGACCGGTGCCGATCCACCCACCGCCGCGATAAAACTGAGCGAAATGAACGTCGGTTGGGTGTGCGTGCCCGTCCGTGTCGCGTTGGCGTGAAGGGTAGCCTCGCGCCTGCTCGAACGCCGTGGCGTGGCTCTTCGTGGCACGGGTTTGCAACCCGTGCTGGAGGGTCGGAGTGTCGCGACTTGCTCGCGTCGATGGACCGTGACCTTGGAACGGCACGGGAGGAAAGCACGGGTTGCAAACCCGTGCCACGGAGAGGTCCCCCTCACACCTCCATGACTTCCTTTTCCTTCTTCGACACGAGGTCGTCCACCTTGCTCTCGTAGCTCTTGGTCAGCTCCTGGATGTCGTCCTTGACCTTCGACAGTTGGTCCTCAGTCAACAGCCCGCCCTTTTGCTCCGTGTCGGCCAGCTTGTTGGCGTCGCGGCGGGCCCCGCGGATGCCGATCTTGGCCGTCTCGCTGAACCCCTTCACCTGAGTGACCATTTTCTTGCGGACCTCCTGGCTCATCGGCGGGAGCATGAGCCGGAGGGTCTTGCCGTCGTTCCGGACGGTCATCGGCAGGTTCGCCTCGTTCAGCGCCTTCTCGATGTACTTCAGGCTGCCGGCGTCGAACGGTTTGATCAGGAGCTGCGTCGCCTCCGGCACGCTGATCGACGCCATCGACCGCAGTTCGGTCGGGGTGCCGTAGTAGTCGGCTCGGACGTTCTCGACCATGGCCGGCGACGCCCGGCCGGTCCGCACCGACCGCATCTCGTGCTTCAGGTGATCGACGGCCTTCTCCATGTGCTCTTCGCAGTCCAGCAAGATGTCGTCGGCGGGCATGGCGTTCCTCGGGAGTAGGCAGTAGGCAGAAGGCGGTAGGCAGAGCGGGTGGCCGGGCGTAGCCTCGCACGCCTGCGGTGTACCGCTGTCCGTGATCTTAGATCTGCAATCGGAAATCTGAAATCCACATTCGATCTGGCCCGGCCTCAGCCGGGGAAGATCTTCGTCCCGACGTCCTCGCCACGGACCACGCGGGCGATGTTTCCCTGCTTCTTCATGTCGAACACGACGAGCGGGATCTTCCGCTCCATGCACAGGGTGATCGCGGTCAGGTCCATCACCCGCAGCTTCTGGTCGAGCACTTCCTGGTAGCTCACGTTCGTGTACCGGGTGGCTGTCGGGTCCTTCTTCGGGTCGGCCGTGTAGATGCCGTCGACCTTCGTCGCCTTCAGCAGCACGTCGGCCTCGATCTCGGTCGCCCGCAGGGCGGCGCACGTGTCGGTGGTGAAGAACGGATTGCCGGTCCCGGCCGCCAGCACGACGGCCCGGCCCTTCTCCAGGTGCCGGATCGCCCGCCGGCGGATGAACGGCTCGGCCACCGCCTGCACGCTGATCGCCGACAGCACCCGGGTCGGCTGCCCGAGCTTCTCCATCGTCTCCTGGAGCGCGACGGCGTTCAGCACGGTCGCGAGCATGCCCATGTAGTCGGCCGTCGCCCGCGGGATGTGCCCGTCCTCGGCGAACGTCGCCCCCCGGATGAAGTTCCCGCCGCCGACCACGACGGCCAGCTGCACCCCCGTCTTGCTCACGTCCACGCACTGCTGCGCGATGTTCTGCAACTCGCCGGCCTCGATCCCGAAGCCGCCCTCGGGGCAAAACCCCTCCCCGGAAATCTTGAGTAGGACGCGCTTGTAGAACGGTGCGGCGGGGGCGGGGTCGGGCATGGTGGGCGGGATTATACGGAAGGGGAGTCATTTGTCCTTTGTCATTCGTCCCTGGTCCGTCGTCAGTAGCCGGTGGTCAGTAGGGTCGGGGCGCGGACTCTTTTAACGTCGGCCCGCAGGGCTGGGCGTCCGGGTGGAATCGAGTTTCTCAGCCCGATCGTTCACCCGTGCCACCCGGACAACCAGCCCTGCGGGCTGACGCTAAAAGATCCCGCGCGCAACGACCCCTACTGACCACTGACCAAGGACCAATGACAAAGGACGTCTCTCCCCGATAATCCTCCTGCGATGAGCGTGTTCCTGATCGGTTACCGCGGTTCGGGCAAGACGACGGTTGGGCGGCGGCTGGCCGACCGGTTGTGGCAGTCGTTTGTCGACAGCGACGAGCGGGTGGTGGCGGCCGTCGGCGGGATCACGATCAAGGAGATCTTCGAGCGGGAGGGTGAGGCCGGGTTTCGCGACCGCGAGTCGGCCGTCGTTCGCGAACTGGCGGCGGCCGCCGACCACGTCGTCGCCCTCGGCGGCGGGGCGGTGCTCCGACCCGAGAACCGGGCCGCGATCGCCGCCGGCGGGCACAAGGTCATCTACCTGCGGTGCGACGCCGCCGAATTGTACCGTCGCATCCACGCTGACCCGGCCACCGCCGCTTCCCGCCCGGCGTTAACGCACCTCGGCGGCACG
>JAQGHJ010000915.1 GCA_028288905.1 Phycisphaerales bacterium
GTCGCGATCGCCGGCAGCCCGAGGAACGCCGCCTCGATCGCCGCGGCGACGGTGCCGCTGTAGATCACGTTGATCCCGACGTTCGCGCCGCTGTTCATCCCGCTGACGACCAGGTCCGGCCGCCGGGGCAGGAGCCGCCCGACCGCGACCTTCACGCAGTCGGCCGGCCGGCCGTCGACGGCGATGCCGGTGAACGCCCCCTCGACCGTCACCTCCTGGGTCAGCAGCGGGGTCGTGAGCGTGATGCCGTGCCCGGTCGCGCTCTGGACGGTCTCCGGGGCGACGACGTGGACGTCGCCGAGCTTCACGAGCTCGCGGTACATGGCCACGATGCCCGGGGCCCGGATGCCGTCGTCGTTGGTGAGCAGGATCAGCATGTCGGGCCGACTATACTCCGTCGGGCGAACCCGGACCACGACCACCATGCCGTCGGGCCCCACCTGTGCTGCAAATCGTCACCCGTCGCGGCGTGGCCGCTTCAGCGGCCACGTCTTCGAGCGGGCGGACGGACAAAAGGCCGGGCGCTCGAACGAACTGAAGGCGAAGGACACCACACATGTCGGGTTCAAGCTCCGGCGCTCCCGCGCCGCTCGTCCTGACCCGCGCCCAGGTCCGCCGGGTCGACGCGATCGCGACGGACCGCTACGGCGTCCCCGGCATCGTGCTGATGGAGAACGCCGCCGCCGGCGCCGCCCGCGCCATCCGTGTCCGGTTCTACCCTCTCTGGAAAGCCGCCGCCCCGCCGCGCATCCTTATCCTCTGCGGCGGCGGCAACAATGGCGGCGACGGACTGGCCGTCGCCCGCCACCTCGTCAACACCGGTGCGGTCGTCACCGTCGGCCTATGCGTCGACCCAACCCGGTACGCCGGCGACGCCTTGACCAACTGGCGGGTCGCGTCGGCCATGGGCCTGCCTATGTTCGCCGCCGACCCGCCCGTTCTGTCGGCATTACTGGTCGGCACCCCCGCTCCGGGTGCCCACTGCCAGGACCGCGTCCCGGGCCTTGCCCCGAACCTGATCATCGACGCGATATTCGGCACAGGCCTGTCGGCCGCCCCCCGTGACCCGTTCCCGCGCCTCGTCGACGCCATCGAGGCGAGCGGCGTCCCAGTCACCTCGATCGACCTGCCGAGCGGCCTCGACGCCGACACCGGCCACCCCCTTGGCCCCCGAGCCGTCCGGGCAACGCTCACCGTCACGTTCGTCGGCCTCAAGGCGGGCTTCCTGTCCCCCGCCTCCCGGGCCTACACCGGTGAAATCGAGGTCGTCGACATCGGCTGCCCCGCCCAGGCTGTCGCCGAGGCCATGCGGCCGACCGACCCGCTCCGGTGAGGCCGAACCGGCCGAGCCGGCGGCGTCCGCGAGGTAAGGGGGCACACGTTGAAACCCTCTTGACCCGTCCAGCAACCGGCCGTATATTCCCTCTCCCTCGGGCGAATGGCCCGACGCCGAGACGCCCCCATCGTCTAGTGGCCCAGGACAATCGGTTCTCAGCCGATGAACAGGGGTTCGACTCCCCTTGGGGGTACTAAAACCCGCGAGAAATCGCGGGTTTTTTCGTGCACTAAATCTATTTCGTCCACCTTTTCGTCCACCTCTTTCGAGCGGCACTTCGCGGGTTTTCGGGTGCCCGTGGGCGAGACACCGGCGGTGCGGTGTCATGCGACCGCCTGTCGCCGACTCCCGCCGCCTCGGACCGCCCCGATTGACGACCGTGCCGCGTGACCGGCACCGCTGGCCGCGTCCGGCCTATGGGGCTTGCGGCGGCCCACCCTACGCCACCGGACCGCGGGCTGGTTCCGACGATCTCCGCGCTCCGTCCGTCCGTCCGTCCGCGGGCGATGCCGGGTACACGCGGGGGCCGTACGCGAGTCCTGCCCCCGTTGCGACGCGGCCGCCGGGGCCGCCGACGCCCGGCCCGCCGCAAGCCGACGAATTCTTTGCAACCGCTACGCCCGACGTCCACAATTCCCGCCATGGCAAAGGGAACCCCGAAGCGGGCGGCGGGCAAGGCGGGCAAGGCGGGCAAGGCGGGCACGGGCGGCAGCGTGAAGCGCGGGAGCAGCTCCGCACAGAAGGCGTCCGCGGCCGCCCGACCGCCGCGGACGAGCTTCGCCTGGGGGAAGTCCGGTCCGTTCGACAGCCGCGCAGCGTTGCTGGCCCACGCGGAGGAGGACGTCCGATCCCGGCTATTGCTCCCAGTGGATGTGACGGAGGGCAAGGACCGGTACCAGATGTACATCAAGGTGTCCCGGCTGAACCTCGAACTCGTCGACGACCGGCCGGCTCGCCAGAAGAAGCCGGCGGGCATCACCTTGGCCGCCGTGAAGGGCGGCCGGAAGCCGAAGCCGCTCCCGCCCGTGCGGTTGTCCGAAGTCGACGACTACTTTCCCGATGACCAAGCGGCCCCCGCGGCGACGCCGTCCCCGCCCGACGCGCAGGGGTGACCCGTGGGGTCGCGACACGCCCTGGTGGATCGGCGCGTCCGGCACGGGACCTCGGCCGGCCCGGCTGGCGCCCGCGGCCTCAGACACCCGCCGTGTGGCTACCGGGCTCGGTCCGCCTCCCTCCCCCGCGTCGTTGACGGGGCGGGACGGGTCGAGTCGAGTCGCCGGGCGCGGGCCCGGCCCTCAAGCCCGGAGCGGTTGCCCCGGGCCGGCCGTCACAGGGCCGAGCGACACCGGTCGGCCGCGGCGGGACGGCGACGACGACCGCGAACGGGGCGTGGTGATGGGCGGGCACGACGAACCGTCGGCGGCGGGCGACCCGGTCGGGGCCGCCCGGCCTGCCCGGCTAAAAGGCAGGAGCCGCCGCGACGTCGTCCACCCGGGTTCGCCGGGGTGACCACCCGCCCGGTGCGTCGCCGCGGACCGGCGTTCCGAACCCGGAACTCCCCCGCCCCGCACGCCACCCGATGTACAAAACCGGTTTTGTCGAAAGTGGCTCATCCTCGTCGCCCTCGCGGGTGCCCATCCCGGCCACGACGTACCCGCGGCGGGCGGTGCTGGGCAGCCCGGCCGTGCGATAGTGGTTGGCGGGCGCTGGTCGTCGCCGAGCGGTTCGAGCCGTGCGGGGACGGGTTCGATCCCGGGGTCGTGCTCGTGCCGGAGACGGGCGTGCTGTTCGTTGAGGCCGGCATCCGGCCGTTGGCCCACAAGTTCCACGACCCGGTTCGGCTCTGGGACGACACGGCGGACGCGTGGTTCAGGGGTTGGGCCCAGCGCGGGGACGTGGCGCTGATGTCCGCCGAAGTGGAACTGGCCGCGTGGGACGCCGACGGTCGCAAGCTCCGGGTGACGTTCGTCGGACCGCGGTGGGGCTCCCGGGTCGAGCGTGGGCCGGCGGGCGCGGGGCGGACGGAGGACGCGAGGGAGCCGGCGGTGATGACCTGCTCCGGCCGTCCGTACAATACCCCAACACTTCAAGGGAGGTTGGGATGAGCGTGGGCAGTTATCAGAACGCGGTCGAGCGGCACACGAACGAGATCGCGAAGCTTCAGCGGGACCGGGCAAGCGAATCGGCAAAGGCCGCGAGCGAAACCAAGACGGCGAACGACGCGGCCGTCTCGGCCGGCCGCTCCAACCAAGCGTCGACCGTCCAATCGAAACTCCGGGACGCACAGCGGCACCGCGAGAGGGCGGCGGACCACTTCAAGAAGGCGGCCGACATCGAAGGGAAGATCGCGCGGGAGCAGGGAAGGCTGAACGACGCACAAAAGTCCTTGGTGAAGGCACAGGCCGCCGAAGATCGCGACCGCCAGAAAATGCAGGAGCGCTCTGCCCGAGCGACCGACCGGACGATGCGGGCGATCGGCGGGCACCTCGTTCAACACGATCGGCTCCACGCCGTCGCCCTGTCGGCGATCAAGAAGCTCCAGAGTCTCCCGGAGCGGATCACGGTCCTGTTCCTCGCCGCCGATCCCGTCGACCAGGGCCGGCTGGAACTCGGGAACGAGGCGCGTGCGATCCACGAGAAGCTTCGGCTTTCGGAACACCGGGATTCGGTGCGGTTCGAGACCCGGTGGGCGGTCCGACCCGGCGACCTGTTTCAGGCCTTGAACGAGACGAGACCGCGCATTGTCCACTTTAGCGGACATGGGTCGGACCGGGACGAGATCATTCTCCAAAACGACAATGGGGAGTCGAAAGCCCTGTCCAAGGAGCTGATGGCCGCGACGCTGGCGGCCACCTCGGGCGAGGTCCAACTGGTGTTCTTCAACGCCTGCTTTTCGCAGGGGCAAGCCGAAGCGGTCGTCAAACACGTCGCGGCGGCGATCGGCATGAACGACGCCGTCGGGGACGAGGCGGCCCGGGTCTTCGCCGCCCGCTTCTACTCGGGCATCGGGTTCGGCCTCTCCGTCGGGCTCGCGTTCCGGCAGGCGAAAACAGAATTGATGTTGCAGGGCATACCGGAGGAGTCGACGCCCGAGTTGTTTGTTACGGACGGGCTGAACGCCGACGAACTCGTCCTGGTCAAGCCTGCGGACCCCGCCGCGTGAAACAAAGCACCCCGGCCCGGTGGGTGTGGGATGCCGAGGGCGTTAGTCCTCGGCATCCCACCAGGCTGCACCCCCCCACTCGACACCGTGCAGCGTGAGCCTGTGGCCGGCCAGCCGGAACCGCTCGGCGCGGGGCATCGACCCGCAGATGCCGCTGCCGTTCCCGCCGTTCAGCAACGACGGGGGTCTAGATGGCTGAGTGCTATGCCGCCCTCTCTCGGGCAAGCTCACGTCACCGGCAAAACCTGCCCCCCGGCTCTACGAGGGGAAGGCGGACGCGAAGCTGGAGCGGGCGCACATCACGCCAGGCAACATCGAGCCGCTGGCAGTCGATGGACAGTTTCACGCCACAATCCGGTCGCAGTACATCGGGATGCTCGTGAAGCCGCCGACGACGGGGATGGAAAGCCATCGGGCGAGGCCAACGTCGCTGCCGGTTGCTACAGAGAACCCCGGCCCAGCCTTAGCGTTCGGCACCGTGTACGTCGCCCCGCCGACCGTGACGGGCGTCGCGTGCTCGGCCCGGCCGGCGCGGACGCCGATCAGGCACCGGTTCACCCCTCGGCCGCCTCAAAGCCAGCCTCCGTGCCGTAGCGCCGGGCGTTTGCGACCGCCTCCGCATAGCTCAGACCTATGCCGAGCGGGAACAGCCCGGTGGCGTGATAGAAGGGGTTCAACGTGGGGACGTAGACGTAGAAGACGCCGTCGTCCTCGGCCACCGAGGCGGACGGATCGATCTGCTGGGCGGCGAGTGCGTCTGCCGCATTCATGTGCTGCATCATATCGTGCCGCCCGAGCGTGCCCTCGCCACCCCCAAGGGCGCGGCCGCCGAGTGCCCGATGCTGCGGTCGCGGCTCCAGAAGGGTTTGGCGGGATCGATGGCGCGATTGCCGTGACTGCGCTACGCCGCGAGCGTGCTGCGGAAGGGGCGGCGGCTGGCGAGAGAGCCGCCTTCATCCCTCCAGGTCGATCCCGACCGATTGGGCCAGCGCGCACGCCGCCCGGTACTCCGCGTCCGGCTCGTCCGCCGGCGCGTGGGCGACGTGCTGCTCGCCGGTGGCGACGTCGTTCGCGTGGTACTCGACCCGGGCCGGGAACGTCCGCAGCAGGCTGGCGTCGAGCCGGTGGCAGGAGACGCGGTACCCCAGGGCGGCGATCTGCCGGAGCAGGGCCAGGGCGGTCGGGTCGGACGGGGTTGGGCCGGTCATCGGCATCGGTTAAGCTGTGACGAACACGGCGTTTGCGCGGGCGGCGCAGCGGCCGTTGGCCGCGGCGTGCCCTGTCGTGGGCCCGGGAACAGTTTAGGGCGAGCCCGACCGCCTCCTACCATTCGCCCGGTGCCGGACACGTCCAACAGCCTCAGTCCCGAGGACCTGCTCGGCCCGCTCAACGACGTGGAGCGGAAGCACGCGCCGGCGACCCTGTACGTCGCCGGCGACGTCGACTTGCTACGGAACGCCGCCCGGGTGTCGATCGTCGGCTCGCGGAAGGCCTCGCCGGACGGGCTCAAGCGGGCCCGCAAGCTCAGCGCGATGCTGTGCCGCGAGAACGTCGTGGTCGTCAGCGGGCTGGCGGAGGGGATCGACACGGCAGCCCACCTCGCCGCGGTCGAGTCGGGCGGCCGCACGGCCGCCGTGATCGGCACGCCCCTCGACCGGTTCTACCCGAAGCCGAACGCCGCCCTCCAGCGGCGGCTGATGGCCGAACACCTCGTCGTCTCGCAGTTCCCGCCCGGGTACCCGACGCAGCCGAAGAACTTCCCGATCCGCAACCGGACGATGGCCCTGATCTCGGACGCCACGGTCATCGTTGAGGCCGGCGAGTCCAGCGGGTCGCTGTCCCAAGGGTGGGAGGCCCTGCGGCTCGGCCGCCAGCTATACATCGCACGGTCCGTGGTCGAGAACCCGGCGCTGACCTGGCCGGCGAAGATGCTCGGCTACGGGGCGTCCGTGCTGACCGACGAGACGTTCGAGGACCTGATGCTCGCCCTCCCGCACCGCGGCCTGCTGCTGGAGGCCGGCGGTGCCGCCCCCTTCTAGCGTGCCGTACGCCTCGTTCCTCCGTTACTCGCCCCGCGGGACGAGCCCGTCGTCCGTCGCGTCCCGCGGCTGGGTCGCGGCCGTGAAGGGCGACGGGCTGTACGGTCGCATGCGGGCGATCGACGTCTCCGCGTCCAAGCTCGCCCAGGAGCTGTCGAGGTACACCGTTTTGAGTGATTGCCTTGCCGGCGGCGTCCTGGTGCCCGCGCCCCGCAGTGCCCCGCAGTACGGCGGCGGGCTCTGGCCGACGAAACGGCTGTGCGAGGCGATGGTCGCCGCCGGGGTGGGGACGGGCGTCTTCCCGGCCCTGCGGCGGACGCTTGCCGTGCAGAAGTCGGCGACCGCGGCGCGGGGACAGCGGCCCACCGTCCGCCGGCACTACGAAACGATCGCCGTCGAGCAGGACCGGTCCCTGCTGGCGGCCGGGACCCGGCTGGTCGTCGTGGACGACGTCGTCACACGCGGGGCGACGTTCCTCGCGTGCCACCGCCGGCTGTCCGAGGCGTACCCTGACGCCGCGGTCTGCTGCTTCGCCCTGACCCGGACGATCAGTGACGCCGAGGTCGGCGGGATGCTCGATCCGGTGGCCGGGGTCATCACCCTGGAACCGCTGCACCGCGAGCCCTGAGACCCGCGTTACGATCGCCGCCCCGCCGCCGCCGCCCGCGGTAGGATGGGCGGCATGACCTCCGACCAACCCACCGAGGGCAGGACGAACTTCGCGGCCTCGCAGGCGACGCCCGCCGTCGAACTGATCACCTCCGACAACGAGGTCCGGGTCGGGTTCCGGCTGGACGCGGTGTCGCGGTGGGCGGAGATCAAGAACGCTCAGGGGCGGGTGACGGGGGTCGCGGTGCACTTCGCCGACGGGGCGGACCTGCGGTTCGACCGGGAGGACGCCGCGCAGTTCCTGGACGCGTGGCGGACCGCGTACGGGCCGGGGCGGGCGGGCGGTTCGGCGGAGTCGCCGAGGGGTCGGGGCGATCAGGTCGGTCCTGCCCGGCAGGGCGAGGGATGAGGCCCGGTGGCTAATCCGGCTGTCGCCGAGCTGAGTCCGGCCCGCGCCGGGGTCGCTTCACGGCCGTCGCATGATGATGACCTGCGTCTTCGGGTCCAGCATGTACGCCGCGGTGACGCGGAATCCGGCCTGCCCGAGTTCCTTCGTCTGGTCCGGGCGGACGGCCCTCGTTTCGTAGACGACGTTCGGGCGTTCCTGCTGGGCAACCACGTGTTCACCCCCGACTCGCTCAGCCTGTACGTCCTGCACGAGCTGGAGGGCATGGCCGCCGAGCGCGGGGCCGCGGCGGCGATCGCCGTGGCCGACGTGGGGGACGGGTGGCTCGCCGTCGAGGTCGCGGACCGGACGGCGGCCGACGAGCCGGACGGGATCGCCGGGGCGGCCGGGGAATTGGTCGCGGAGCTGGACCGGGCGTTCGCCGCCGGGTGGGAGGTCAGCGCCCGGGCGTCTGACGGCCGCCGGCAGGACGTCGGGAGCACGCGGCGGGGTATCGCCCGTCATCCTGACCCGCCCGTCACGCGGCCACCGGGGCCGGCCCGCGTTCGGTTTCAAGTCGAACTTCTGCCCCTCACGCGGTAAATACCCGGCCGAAACGCGGCAAATGAATAGGATTGTATGCGGCGTGCCGCGGCCCACTCCGAGCCAGACGGGGCCGTCGCGGGCACGCCGCATACGATCGATTGGACTAAACCGCGGGGTGGGCCGTGGCCTGTGGAATTTGAATGGGGCCGCCCCGCCGCCGGTGGGCGTCACGCCGCCCTCGGGCGGGTGGGACGGGGGGATTCGAGGGGCGGGTTCCGTGCGGACCGCGGGCTCCGACGGACGCGCCTTCGCCGCCGCCGGCCGCCGACGGCGGGTTCGCCGGCACTGACGCGAGACGCCCGCGCGGCACCGCCTGACGCGGCGCGTCGAAGGGGGCGGAGTTCGTCGCGCCTGCGGCCGGGGTCATGACGTGTCCGAGTAAGCAACAGCGGTCCCGACTTGCATCTCGACGTGCGGCGCGGGTAGCCGTGTCAGCAGGCCGACGCGCCGCATCCGGCCTTGGTGGCAGTGCGGACAGCAGCGGTCTCCCGCGCCGCCCTCGGCCGGGTCGGCGCCGGCGGGGGCCGACGGGCCGCCCGCCGCCGCCCCGTTCGACACTGCCGCGACCGGTCCCCCGCCGAGCAGTTGCCGGCACCGCGCCAGGTTCGCCGCGCGGCGGCGGTTGGCCATGAAGCCGTAGTAGCGGATGCGGACGAAGCCGCGCGGCATCACGTGCATCAGGAACCGGCGGATGAACTCCGTGGCCCCAAGGGTCATCGCGCCCTTCCGGTTGCCGCGGGCGTGGTCCTTCCAGCGGAACGTGACCTTCCCGTCCGCCAGGGCGAGCAGCCGGCCGTTGGAGATCGCCACCCGGTGCGTGTAGCGGGCGAGGTACTAGAGCACCTGCCCGGGGCCGCCGAACGGCGGCTTGGCGTACACGACCCTCGTTGCGCACCGACTCGTCCAGCAGCCGCGCCGTCGCCGCCGGCGCGGCCAGCGGCCTGAGGTCGCCGTGGAACCGCAACTCGCCTCGGCCGAAGGCGGCCTTGAGCCGCGCGACGAACTTGCCGCGGAACACCCGGCTGAGCACGCGCACGGGCAAGAAGAAGCCCGCGCGGCCGTGGACCCATTTGGTGCCGTCGGGCGACGGGCCGCCGGCGGGCACCACGCAGTGGACGTGCGGGTGGTGCGTCAGGTTCTGGCCCCACGTGTGCGGGACGGCCAGGACGCCGACCCGCGCCCCCAGCCGCTTCGGGTTGGCGGCGACCTCCGTCAGGGTGGCGGTGACCGACGCGAACAGCGCGTCGTAGGCGACGACCGGGTTCTGCAGCACCAGCGGCGCGAGGACGCCCGGCAGCGTGAAGACGACGTGGAAGTACGGGACCGGCAGCAGCTCGGCGGCCCGGGCGTCCGGCCACCGCGCGCGGGCCGGCCCCTGGCACTTGGGGCAGTGGCGGTTTCGGCCCGAGTTGTACGAGACCGCCTCGCGGCCGCACCGGTCGCACGCGTCCACGTGCCCGCCCGGCGCCGCCGTGCGGCAGGCCCGGACGTCGCGCAGCACCCGCCGCTGCTGCGGCGACGCGCCGCGGCGGGCCGGGTACGGTTCGGCGTACTGCCGAAAGACGTCGGCGACCTCCAACGGGGGTCGGGCGGTCACCCCGGGGCTCGGCCTGCCGCCGTCGAGGTCGCCGCCCCCGCCGCCGGCTGCCGGCCCAGCAGGTCCAGCGGGCTCCGCGTGCTCCCGATCAGCCTCGTCGACACGCGCGTGTACAGTGCGGTCGTCTGCGGGCTGGAATGGCCCAGCAGCGCCTGGATCACGCGCAGGTCCGTCCCGGCCACCGGCGGGTGCGTGGCGAAGCTGTGGCGGAACGTGTGCGGCGGGACGGCCTTGTCGATCCCGGCGGCCGCCCGCGCCTCGCGGCAGACGCGCTGCACCCGTCTGACGCCGACCGGCCGGTCCGGCGACCGGCTCGGGAACAGGAAGGTGACCGGCCGGGCCGCCCAGCAGTAGTGGCGCAACATCTCCCACAGCACGGGCGACAGGACCGTGCAGCGGTCCTTGTTCCGCTTGGCCTGGCGGACGTGGATCACCGTCCGCTCGGCGTCGACGTCCCTCACGTGGAGGTCGACCACCTCGGCGACCCGAAGCCCGGCGGAGTGGGCGGTCGTCAGGACCATCCGGTGCTTGTACGAGGCGATCGCGGCCGGGAAGCGGCGGACCTCGTCGAGGCTGAGCACCACCGGCGGGTGCCGCACGCGCCGCGGGCCGCGGATGTCCCGGACCACGTCGCCGCGCTGGAGCACCCGGCGGCACAGGTAGCGCAACGCCGCCAGCGACCGGTTGTAGGTGCCCCAGGCCAGCTTCCGCTCCTCGACCCGGTGCACGAGGTACGCCCGCACCTCGTCCTCGCCGAGCAGCTCCGGGCTCCTGCCGAAGTGCTTGGCGAACTCGGCCACGTTGTCGACGTACGGGTCGACCGTCTTGGGCGCGAAGTTCCGCAGCCCCATCTCCTCGATCATGCGCTTCCTGAGGGGGCGTCATGTAAGGCTCCTTCCGGTAGGGGTGAAACGACGCGGAGGAACGCGGTCATCCTCCCACCGGCGGGATCGCGGAGCCAGGGATTTTCGGGGCGGGGCCGCGGAAGCCGAAGTGGTAAATTACCCCGGCAAACACGTCATAATAGATGGACGGGGAGACTTAGCAGTCGCCCCGGATGTGACGCCTCTCGACCGCGCCGTACGGCGAGCACCGCGGTCCCCGCAGGCGTCATACTCCCCCACCGCGTAGCGGTTTAGTCCAATAG
>JAQGHJ010000917.1 GCA_028288905.1 Phycisphaerales bacterium
TGCGAGGCGGTCGGCGGCGGGCATGTCGCCTAGGGTACCCGCCGCCGCGGGGCCTTTCGCGTCCGCCGCGGCGGGCCCTACGATGTCGGCCGATGAAGCCCCGCCCGAACCACCCGTCCCGCCGCCCGCAGGGCGGTCCCCAATCCCAGGGCGGCCCCCGCCCGCAAGCCGGCGGTCGTCCGTCCGCCGGCCCGCGCCCGCCCGGCGGCGGTGTCGGGTTCAAGCGGCCGCCGCTGACGATCCAGCTCTCGACCCTCTGGGACTACCCTAGCCAGGACTACGGCACCGGGCACCAGGGCGTGCCCGGGTACAAGGGCGCGACGCCGAGCTACGTGATCTGGAACCTGCTCCAGCGGTACACGATCGAGAAGGAACTTGTCGTAGACAGCTTCGCCGGCAGCGGCACCACCCTCGACGTCGCCCGGGACCTGAACCGCAAGGCCCTCGGGTACGACGTCCACCCGACCCGCACCGACATCTTCCGGGTCGACGCCCGCAAGCTGCCGCCGGAGCTGACCGGGAAGGTCGACTTCGTGTTCATCGACCCGCCGTACGGCACCCACCTCGACTACGGCGACGACCCCCGGGACATCGGCAAGCTCGACCTGGCCGCCGGCCCGGCCTACTACGACGCGATGGACGCCGCCTTCGCCGAGATCCACCGCATCCTGAAGCCCGACCGGCACATGGCGCTCTACGTGGGCGACAGCTACGAGCACCGCGGCGGCAAGGGCACGTTCCACCCGGTCGGGTTCGAGCTGTTCGCCCGCCTCCGCAAGCGGTTCGAGCCGGTCGACATCGTCGCCGTCACCCGGCACAACAAGACGCTGGAGATGGGCAACTACCGGGCGGCGGCCGAGGCGGGGAACTACTTCCTGCGGGGGTTCAACCACCTGTTCATCATGAAGAAGGCGTAGCGTCCCGGCTGCCGTTTTCGATTCGCGTGACAGATGCGGCACCGGCACAATGGTGCCATGGGTCGATTGCTGCCTGTCTGGCTGACCGTCGCCTGTCTTTCGCTTTTGGCGGGGAGCGTCGCGGGTGCCGACGATCCGTCCGAGCCCCCGCCCGGCGTGCCTTTTTACCATTCCGAAGGGTTCAACGGGCCGCTGGTCGGGGAGTACCGCCTCATCCAGACGGCTTGGGTCTCCGAACTGGCCGACGACCCACCGTTCGGCACCTATCACATCCGGTCGAAGTATCGCGGCGTGGTTGTCAAAAACGTCGCGATGATGGCGGTGAATGGGAATTACGTCGTCGGCAGGGAGCCCGACGCGTACTTCGTCATCGACAGCACGATCGACACGTCAGTCGACGGCCCGGCCGTCCGCGACGCGGTCCGCCGGTTTCCGGACGCCGCCACGTGGCAGGCGGCGCTCGGCGCGGTCGGCGTCCCGCCGGCCATCGCGCTGGAGACGCCCGATGTCGTGGCGAGCCGGGTGCCGCGGACGGTCGGCTTCGCCTCGCAGTACACGCGGCCGCACAACCTCGGCGGCATGTCGGACCCGGATTGGGCGGGCAACGGCCTGATGGTCGTGTTGCTCGCCATGGTCGCCCTCGGCGGCATCGGGGACGACCGCGTCAAACTCCTGGTGCCCTCGCTCGCGGCTGGGTTGATCGGGGCGATCTGGTGGGAGTTCCTCATCCCCGGCGACCTGGGCGGGCCGTGTGCCAGCCTCCTCACTTTCCCGGTCTTCTGCCTCGTGGCCGGATGGTTCGGCAAGGTTGCCGCCCGGGCCGTGCGGTCGGTTGTCCGGCGTCGCGCGAAGGGGGCGCCACCCAACCGAGAGCCGTCAGGACGACCGTCTCCGTCGTGATGTCGCCCTCCGGCAAGCCGGAACCGGCGGGTCCGGCCGGACGCAGGGCCGAGGACCGATCTCGATGCATGGTTCGGGCACGACTGCCCGCTTTTCGGGTGGCACGGGCAAGTACCCTTGCCCGTGCTTCGGCAAGGGCAACGGACACGGGCAAGGGTACTTGCCCATGCCACCCATACGAGCCTTCCGAACAGCTCCCTCCGGACCATATACGAGGCGGAGGCCGGCCCACGCCGGCCCTTCTACAGCGCCCGAATCTTGATCGACGCCAGCTTGTCGAGCGACCCGCCCCCCGCCGCCAGCGTGAGCCGGCCGTCGGTCACCTCGACCACGCCCTTGGCCTCGACGACCCTGTGCTTGGCGGTCGTCGTGCCGGCGAGGAACGCCGCCCCCTCGGCCGTCACGGCGTAGGTCTCGCCGGGGTGGTCCGGGTCGCCGGCCGACAGGCGGACCTTGTACCGGCCGTTCGGCAGGGCGAACTCCCACGCCCCGGCCGCGGCGCCGAGCACGTTGTACGTGCGGAGCGCCGCATTGTGACCGGCGGCGGCGGCGTCGACGGCGGCCGCGGCGTTGTCGGCGGCCCAGCCGAAGCTCTGCCCGCCGGCCCGCGCGCCGAACGCTTCGCCGGTGTCGGCGAGGTACCCCTTGGCCGCCCCGGCCGCGGCCGTCGTGAAGTCGACGGCGACCTTGCCCGCCGAAGTCGACCCGCCGCCCGCGCCGCCGCCATGCCCGCCGCCCTTCGTGTCGTCGTTGGTGATCGTGCCGGTGCCGCGGGCCGTGTCGACCGTCGCCCCGACGGCGTCGGTCAAGTCGAGGTACAGCGTCTCGTCCGGCTCGGCCTTGGCGTCGCCTTTCACCGGGACCGTGACCCGCATCGTCGTCACGCCCGGGCGGAACGCGAGCGTGCCGCGGCGGGGTAGGAAGTCGCGGCCGGCCTTGCCGGTGCCGGCCGCGGCGGCGAACGTCACCCGGGCGGCGGTGGACGTGTC
>JAQGHJ010000919.1 GCA_028288905.1 Phycisphaerales bacterium
GGCTGCTGGCCGTCCGCGGGGACCGGGCGGCCGGGCTGCGGGTGTTGCGGCAAGCCCGGCCGACCGCCACCGACGCGGAGCTGGAGACGGCCGCCGACGAAATGGGCGCCGCCGCAGCTCGGGACGGCGCGACCGCCGCCGCTGGCGGCCCGGGGTCAGGGTTCTGGTCCGCCCGGCTCCGCCGGCCGATCCTGCTGGCGTTCCTCGTCGCGTTCTTCAACCAGCTGAGCGGGATCAACGCGATCCTGTACTACGCCCCGCGGATCTTCGAGCTGGCCGGGCTCAAGGCCGACGCCGCCCTGCTCCAGTCGACCGGGGTCGGGGTGGTCAATCTGGTGTTCACGTTCGTCGGGCTGTGGCTGATCGACCGGGTCGGCCGCCGCACGCTGCTGTACGTCGGGTCGTTCGGGTACATCGCGTCGCTCGGGCTGACCGCGTGGGCGTTCGCCGCCGGGCGGGTCGGGATCGTGCCGGCCTGCGTGTTCGGGTTCATCGCCGCCCACGCGGTCGGGCAGGGGACGGTGATCTGGGTGCTGATCGCCGAGGTCTTCCCCGACCGGTACCGGGCGACCGGGCAGTCGCTCGGCAGCACGACCCACTGGGTGTTCGCCGCTCTGCTGACCACGTTCTTCCCGAAGATCGTCGGGTCGTTCCAGCCGCAGTACGTGTTCGCGTTCTTCTGCGGGATGATGGTCCTGCACCTGGTGTGGGTGTGGGCGATGGTGCCCGAGACGAAGGGCGTGACGCTGGAAGAGATCGAGCGGCGGCTAGGGGTGAGGGCGGCGTGACGGCGTCGCCCGCCGCACGGCCGGCCGCGGCCTCCGGTCCCCTCTCCCGGTATTCCGGGAGAGGGTTAGGGTGAGGGTTCGCGCGGCGGCGACCCGGCTTCGCAGCCCACTCCCACCGCGCGACAGGACCCTCACCCCAGCCCTCTCCCGGTACGCCGGGAGAGGGGGCAAGAGGCGGCGGCAAGTGGTTCAAGGGTTCACCGCATGATCGAGGCAACTCCATCGATCCCAGCCGCCCCGGTTGCATCGCCCCGCCCGGCCGTCGTCGGGCTCGGCGAGGTGCTGTGGGACGTATTCCCGGACGGACCCCGGTTCGGCGGGGCCCCGGCGAACTTCGCGTGCGGGGTGGCCGCATTGTCCGGCGGGCGGATCGACGCGTGCATGGTCAGCGCGGTCGGCCGAGACGTGCCGGTCGACCTCGGCCGCCGGGCCGTCGACCACCTCCGCGGCCGGGGCGTGGACACGGCGTGCGTCGCGACCGTCGACCGTCCGACCGGGCAGGTGCTCGTCGAGCTCGACGCCGCCGGGCAGGCGTCGTACCGGTTCGTCGACGACGCGGCGTGGGACAACCTAGCGTGGTCCGACGCCCTGGCGGCGCTGGCCGGGCGGTCGGCGGCCGTCTGCTTCGGCACGCTCGGGCAGCGGAAGCCGGCGTCGCGAGCGACGATCCGCCGGTTCGTGGCCGCCGTCCCGGCCGGCTGCCTGCGCGTGCTCGACGTGAACCTCCGCCCGCCGTTCTGGGACGCGGCCGTCGTGCTGGAATCGCTCGCGCTCGCCGACGTGCTGAAGCTGAACCACGAGGAGCTGCCAGTCGTGGCGGGTCTGCTCGGCTGGCGAGGGACGGACGCCGACCTGCTCGCCCGACTCGTCGAGACCTACAAGCTCCGGCTCGTCGCCCTGACCCGCGGGGCCGACGGGGCCGTGCTGCTGGACGCGGCCGGGAACCGCAGCGATCTGCCGGCGTCCCCGACGACGGTCCGCGACACGGTCGGGGCGGGCGACGCGTTCACCGCCGCCCTCGTCGTCGGACTGCTGGACGGCCTGCCGCTGCCGGCGATCAACGCCTGGGCCGGCCGGGTGGCGGCGTACGTCACCAGCCAGTCAGGTGGGACGCCGGACCTGCCGGACGAGTTGCGGCGGCGGTGAGGGGCGCGCACAACAGCGGGCGGGAAGTACGACAGGGCGGGCGAGCGTCGCTCGGGTCGACCTCGTGGGAAGACGGGGATTGGTCATCCTGAGCGGAGCGAAGGACCCCTCGTCCGCCGCGCGGCTAAGCCCAGCACTTCGAGGGCCGTGGAGTGTGAATGGGTGGCCGGATCGGACGCCTAGCACCGGCAGCGGGGCACCCTTTCACATTCCAACTCTCCTTTCCCACTGACCCAGTTGCGCGGTGGACGAGGGGTCCTTCGCTCCGCTCAGGATGACATCCGTGGGGGGAAGGCGGCTGGGCCTCCCGACGCCCCTCACCCGCCGGAGCTCCACCCCGACCACCGCTCCCGAAGGGAGTGGTGAAAGACCCCGTTGTGCGGCCGGCCCGTACAATCCGGCAGCATGTCGACCGAGTCCGCCGCCCCGCCACTCGACGCGCTCCGCCTACTGGCGGGCGCGCTCGTCCTGCTGACCTTCGCCGCGACTGCGTCGCCCGCTCGCGCCGGCCCGACAACGCTGCCCGCCACTTCGCCGACCTCCGCGACTTCGCCCATACCCGCCGCCGCGTCGATGGCCGGCAAGGTGTTCGTCGGCTACCAGGGCTGGTTCGCCCCGGCCGTCGAGGGCACGAAGGCCAAATGGGTCCACTACGGCAACGGCAACAAGTTCGAGCCGGGAACGTCGGCCGTCGAGATGTGGCCGGACACGACCGGGTTCGACCCCGACGAGCTCGTGCCGACCGCGTTCCGGCACGCCGACGGGCGGGTCGCGAACGTGTTCGACTCGGCCAACCCGAAGACCATTGCCCGCCACTTCGGGTGGATGCGGGACCACGGGATCGACGGGGCTTTCGTCCAGCGGTTCGGGGTGACTGCGAAGAACCCGCCGTTCCGCGACCGGATGGATGCGGTGCTGGCCGGCGTCCGCGCCGCGGCCGCTGCGGCCGGGCGGTCGTACGCGGTGATGTACGACCTGAGCGGCATGAAGCAGGACGAGGTGAACGCCGTCCTCCGGCCCGACTGGCGTCGGCTCGTCGACGAGCTGCGCGTGACGGCCGACCCGACCTACCTCCGCCACCGCGGAAAGCCGGTGGTGGCGGTGTGGGGCGTCGGGTTCAACGACGGCCGCAAGTACGACCTGGCCGCGTGCGCGGACCTCGTCCGGTACTTGAAGAAGGAAGGGGCGGCGGGCGGGGGCGGCGGCGTGTCCGTGATGCTCGGGGTGCCGTACTGGTGGCGCGGTCTGCACCGCGACGCGGTCGCGGACCCGGCGCTGCTGTCGCTGCTGGCCGAGGCGGACGTCATCAGCCCCTGGGCCGTCGGCCGCTACGGCACGCCGGAGGAGGCGGCCCGTCGCGGGACGGAGGTCGTCAAGCCCGATCTGGCGTGGGCGAAGGAGCACCACGTCGACTATCTGCCGGTCGCGTTCCCGGGGTTCGGGTGGTCGAACCTGCAGAAGCTGCGGAAACAGCCGCCGGGCAAGGGGATCGACCGGCTCGGCGGGCGGTTCTTCTGGTCACAGGCGGTGGCGGCCAAACGGGCCGGGGCGGACATGCTGTACGTCGCGATGTTCGACGAGATCGACGAGGGGACGGCGATCCTACCGGTGACCAACGACCCGCCGGTCGGGGCAACGACGTTCAAAACGTACGACGGGCTGCCGGGCGACCACTACCTGTGGCTGGCCGGGGAGGCGGGGAAGGTGATGCGCGGGCAACGACCGGCGGAGCCGGCGATGCC